>CACZSZ010000131.1 GCA_902783945.1 uncultured Lachnospiraceae bacterium | reverse complement strand
AACATTCTACCCTATTTAATTATCCTTTTCAACCGTTAATCGATGGTGTCTCTCATATGCTTTCAGGACGATCCACTCCAGTCTTCTTTTCAGAATGATCTGGATTTCTTCCTTCGGATGGATCGGATCGACCAGGATCGTATCGATATGGGCACGGTTGGCTCCCCAAATATCCGTAAAAAGCTGATCCCCTACAAAAAGTGTCTGCTCCGGAGTCACATGCATTATAGCACAGGCTGTCTCATACCCTCGGGTTGAAGGTTTACCCGCCTTCCATAAATACTTTGAGCCGACGCTTTCCGCAAAAGATTTCACGCGCGGCTCCTTATTGTTTGAGATCAGACAGGACTGATATCCGATTTCTCGAAGCTCCCGGAACAGGGCAACAGCCTTCTCATCCGCCGGAGCGCCATGCGGCACCAGCGTGTTGTCTATATCAAACAACACTGCTCTTTTCCCTTTTTCATACCACTCCCGGTAATCAATATCATAGGCTGTCTTTCTTCTCTCTCCGGGATAAAACGATCGCAGCAGATCCACGTTCTATTCCTCCAGATACGCACATAGTTCATCGTACCGTTTTTTCATCACTTCACAGCCCTGCCTGCAGAAAGCACGCAGGATCTCGGGATCCTGTTCCGTCCGGCCGACTACATCTCCTTCGGGGCGGATCACGAACACACGTCCTTCATCCTCCCACTTGTCGATCCTGTCCATGAGACGGTTGTACTCTGCACTCCGACGGATCAGCTTTTTTGCAAACATCGGATACTTTCTGTATTTCAGACGGATCAGCAGATCCAGCCGATGGTCGATTTTCTTACGGAATCCCTTCATCTGCGTCAGCACGATAACATTTTTGCGGTAACCCTTTTTCAGGGCACGCACGATGGGGACCGAGTCGCCAACTCCGCCGTCCAGACAGGGGTATCCGTCCACAATGACCTCTTTATTGATCAGAGGGATGCTGCAGGAAGCCGTACATATCGTCATCAGTCTGTTTCTGTCGCTTTTTTCCTGAAGATATTCTGCTTCTCCGGTCAGACAGTTCGTCACGACCAGCTCGCATTCGCTTTCTTTCTCGGCCGCAAAAAAGCGGTCAAAATCAAACGGAAAATACCGGAACGGATACTGATTGCACAGCATATCCATATCAAAAGCATTTCCCTTCAGGATATGGATCGGATCCATATGGACATATCGCAGATTTTCATCGTCTACTGCGATACAGTCCCGTGTCCTGCCGATCTGATCCGACAGAAAATCCATTGCATTACAGGCACCTGCAGATACTCCGACGACATAGGAAAATTTTTGTTTCTGCTCTGTAAGATAGTCCAGCACGCCGCCGGTAAAGATACCGCGCATGCCGCCGCCTTCCAATATCAGTGCTGCCTCTGCCAATTACTGTCTCTCCTCCAGCGGTACATATTCTACATGTTCCTGAATATTCATATAAGCAGGACGTATGATCTTATCCACGTTGATCAACTCTTCCATTCGATGCGCGCTCCAGCCGACGATACGGGCTATTGCGAACATCGGCGTATACAGTTCGATCGGCAGATCCAGCATACTGTAAACAAGCCCGCTGTAAAAGTCTACGTTGGCACTCACACCTTTGTAAATATGCCGTTCTTCACCGATGATCTTCTTTGCCAGACGCTCAACCATGGTATACAGCTCATAGTCCGCTTCTCTTCCTTTTTCTACAGCCAGCCGCTGTACGAATCGTTTAAAAATCAAAGCTCTCGGATCGGAAAGCGAATATACGGCATGGCCCATTCCGTAAATCAGTCCCTGGCGGTCAAAGGCCTCTTTATTCAGCAGTCTTCTCAGATACGCAGCGACTTCTTCCTCGTTCCTGGTGTTTTTGACCTGTCTCTTCAGATCATCAAACATACGCACAACTTTGATGTTCGCGCCGCCGTGCTTGGGTCCTTTCAGCGAGCCCAGCGCCGCCGCGATCGTGGAATAGGTATCTGATCCGGAAGATGTGACAACATGGGTCGTAAAGGTGGAGTTATTTCCGCCGCCATGATCCATGTGCAGTACCAGTGCCAGATCAAGAACCTTTGCTTCGAATCTTGTATATTTCTTGTCCGGTCTCAGCATGCGGAGAACATTTTCAGCCGTAGACAGCTTTCCGGAAGGTTTGTGGATATACAGGCTCTTGTCCCGGTGATAGTGATTGTATGCATGATATCCATACACGGCCAGCATCGGGAAAATAGCTATCAGTGTGAGGCACTGACGCATTACATTCTCCAGGGAGATGTCATCCGCGTTTTTATCATAGGAATACAGGGTGAGAACACTGCGCGACAGCGTGTTCATCATATCCTTGCTCGGCGCCTTCATGATAACGTCACGGACAAAGTTTTTGGGAAGCGATCTCTGGTTCTTCAGCAGTAAGCGGAATTTCTGCAGCTGGTCTTCCGTGGGCAGTTTGCCGAAAATGAGCAGATAGGCAGACTCCTCAAACCCAAACCGTTCTTCTTTCAGAAATCCTTCCGTCAGATCATTGATATTGATCCCGCGGTATTCCAGAAGACCTTCCCTGGGGATCCGTTTGCCATCAATTTCATCAAACGCCACAATATTGGAAATGTGCGTGAGTCCGGTCAGTACACCTCTTCCGGTGACATCACGCAATCCACGCTTGACGTCATTTCTTTCGTAAAGACTCAGATCGATCGTTGAATTTTCTACGCATTTCTGTGTCAGAGCCGCGATCTCGGGGGTTGCCTGCATATTAAATGCCATGGTACAAGCCCTCCCTTTCTAATAATAAATAAAGCACAGCAAACTACAAATACTATACCTACTGCCTGTAATCCGTAAGGAATTCACGGATCCTGTCTGTCGCAATGCCAAGTGTTCTTCTGTGAGGCAGAAAAACAATGCGGAAATGATCCGGTTCAGGCCAGTTAAAACCGCTGCCCTGTACGACCAGAACGCCCTTCTCATGCAGCAGGTCAAATGCAAATTTCATATCATCCGTGATACCGAACTTCTGCACGTCCAGTCTGGGGAAAATATAGAACGCCGCCTTGGGCTTGACTACGGACATTCCGGGAATCTCGCTCAGCTTGTTGTATATGAACTCTCTCTGCTCATACAATCTGCCGCCCGGTTTGAGATGTTCCTGACAGCTCTGGTAGCCTCCCAGCGATGTCTGAATGATCGACTGAGCCGGAACATTGGAACACAGACGCATATTAGACAGCATATTGATCCCTTCCATATAGTCCCTTGCTGCATTCTTGTTTCCGCTGATCACCATCCAGCCGACACGGAATCCCGCAACCATATGCGACTTGGAAAGGCCCGAGAAAGTGACACAGAACAGATCAGGAGCCAGTGTCGCGATCGGCGTATGCTGCCTGCCGTCATAGATCAGACGGTCATAGATCTCGTCGCTGAAAAGGATCAGTTCATGCTCTCTGGCTATGTTGACGATCTCCTGGAGAACATCACGTGAATAGACGGCACCGGTCGGGTTGTTCGGATTGATGATGACGATTGCCTTCGTCCTGTCCGTAATCTTTTTCTTCATATCTTCGATATCCGGGAACCAGTCGGCCGCTTCATCGCACATATAATGTACCGCTTTCCCGCCGGCCAGCGTGGCACAGGCTGTCCAGAGCGGATAATCCGGAGCCGGGATCAGAATCTCATCCCCATCGTTCAGAAGCGCCTGCATACAGAGATTGATCAGTTCGCTGACACCATTCCCGGTATAGATATCGTTGATGGAAACATGCAGTCCAAGCAGCTGATAGTACTGCATGACCGCTTTGCGCGCGGAAAACAGCCCCCGTGAATCGGAGTATCCCTCACAGCTTCGCACATTCCTTTTTATATCATGGATCACTTCATCCGGTGCTTCAAAACCAAATGGAGCGGGGTTGCCGATATTTAGTTTGAGGATCTTTTTCCCTTCCTCTTCCATACGCGCCGCTTCTTCCACGACCGGTCCGCGCACATCATACAATACATGATCCAGTTTTGATGATTTTGCAAATGTTCTCATTATGTCACCTTCTTTTTTCTGCACTATTGAGTTATTATCGCACAATACGCATTCCGATACAAGATATTGTTTTACCGCTTTACTCAGCAAAAGGCGGTCTTCCGCAGAAGACCGCCCCGTCCCTTATAAACTAATTGTGTTATTGCAGCAGTTTTTTCAACTCATCCATAAAAGTATTGGCATCTTTGAATTCCCGGTATACGGAAGCAAATCGCACATAGGCAACCTGATCGAGTTCCTTGAGATGGTTCATGACCATTTCTCCGATCTCACTGCTTCTGATCTCTTTATCTTCCCTGTTGAAGATTTCAATTTCGACCTGGTTGACAAGATCATTCATCTGCTGAACGGACACTGCCCGCTTGTGGCAGGCACGCATAACGCCGTCTGTGATTTTTTCCCGGTTATATTTTTCGCGGCTCTGGTCTTTTTTGATGACCATCAGAGGGATCGATTCAATCTTTTCATATGTTGTGAACCGGCGCCCGCAGTCGTCGCAGACACGTCTTCTGCGGATCGAATTATCTTCATCAACCGGCCTGGAATCCACGACACGTGTGTTTTCCTGGCTGCAATACGGACATTTCATAGGACACTCCTGTTCTTATACTGTTTTTTTTGTGCTGCGGCGGATACGCTCTTTCCTATTGTGCCTGTTCGCGGAATACGATTTCTCCCGTCTCAGCATTCATGGACTCGATGATGGCAAGGGATTCGATCCGCAGGCCTTCATTCCGCAGTTCCTTTCCGCCTGACATCTGCCCTTTTTCGATCACGATCCCAATACCTTCGACCACGGCACCTGCCTCTCTTACGAGAGAGATCAGGCCCTGCATAGCACAGCCATTTGCCAGAAAATCATCGATGATCAGAATGTGCTCGCCCTCATGCAGATACTTTTTGGAAACGATCACATCGTATACCCTTTGATGCGTAAATGACTGTATCTTCGTCGTGTATACTTCGCCCTCGATATTGATGCTCTGTGCTTTTTTGGCAAACACCACCGGAACTCCGAAATGCTGTGCCGTGATAGCCGCTATGGCTATACCGGAAGCCTCGATCGTCATGATCTTATCGATCTTCGAGCCGTCAAACAGACGCTTAAACTCTTTTCCGATCTCGTTTAGCAGGAGGGTATCTATCTGGTGATTTATAAAACTGTCTACCTTTAATACGTCGCCGGGCTTTACAATCCCGTCCTGTTTGATTCTCTCTTCCAGTAACCGCATCCTGTCTCCTTTACAGATGGTATGATTGTTTATGGAATCAGCTTCGTCCCGCAATTTGCACAGAAACGTGCGCCGTTTGCCGGCTGACCGCAATTCGGGCAGAAATTCACAGTGCCCGAAACCGCTGCCGCTGCCCCTGCCGCCGCAGGATCAGCGCCTGTCTGTGACGTTCCCTGCATCTGTCCTGCCATCTGCTGTGCCATAGCCATTCCGGCACCAAGCCCCGCCATGGTGGCCGCCGCCGAACCGGCTGCACTGTTGCCTCCGCTGCTCAGAGCATCCGCCATAGCAACCTGCTGATATTTGCCGATATCCCCGATCATACTCTGGGAAGCAGCCTTTTCCAGCATTGCCTGCACTTCTTCCGGATAGGAAACACTCGAGACTGCGAAATCTGTAATTCCGATACCGATCTTGCGCATTTCGAAATCCAGATCCGACGCGATCCCCTTTGCGATCTCCTGAGCATAGGACTGGAGATGGAACATGTCCTTTCCTTCCTGGGAGATCCACTTCATCAGAAGCTGATCAAGATTGGACATCACACGTGTTTTAACATCGTTGATCGTAAATGAATTCTGTACGCCGGCAACTTTTTCGATCAGTATCTGTTCATCGGCGACCTTACAGCTGAACGTACCGAAAGCACGGATCGGCATTCCGCCGGGAAGTCCCTCTGCCGGAAGGATCACAGCATTTTTTGTGCCCCATTTGACGGTAAGCTCTTTGGTATTTACAAAAAGCACTTCCGCACGAAGCCCGCTGTTAAACCCGAACTTGAATCCTTTTAATGTAGAAAGAAACGGAATGATCTGGGATTCAATATCGAAGCGCCCTTCATCCCTGAAGATCCCTTCGGTTTTTCCGTTGTACAGCACGATCGCATCCTGTCCCGGACGAATGATCAGAACACTGCCCTTTTTTATCTCGCGATTCGTCCATTTCCAGAAAAGCGTCTCATCGTTATACTGCTCCCATTCGACCACATCCGCCAACTGGTTAAATAATGACATATCAGCCTCCTTGCAGAAAGAGTGTTTTACAGACCCAGCTGAGATTTCAGCGCCGCCAGCTCGTTATCGATATCGGTATTGTCTTCGTATTTTTTAGCCACTTCATCCAGAGATTCCGCACCGGGAACCGTATTGTTGAGTTCTGCACGGGCATTGGCCATATCCAGCATCTGATCTGCTTTTTCTTCCATTTTGTCGAAAGCGCTCATGCCGTCTGTGATATCGATATTGCCGACCTGCTCACTCAGATCGTTGATGTGCTCCTGTGCCTTGGCAGCCTGGACTTTCGCCTTGATAGCCGCTTTACGATCATGCAGCGTAGCGATATCTGACGTAAGCTTATCGTGCATATCACGCATTTTCTGGGCATTGGCACCGGCCACATCCGCCATCTGCTGCTTCAGTTCACGTTCTTTTGCCAGATCGGCTTTTTTGGCCAGGAACCTGCGCGCATCGTCCTCATTCCCCGCGACCAGAGCTTTTTCTGCATATGCCTGCATTTTGGCGATCTCGTCGTCTACTGACGCCAGTTCCCGTTTTGTCTTCTCCGCCTCTGCCATCACAGCAGCTGTCTCAGCTTTGATCTTGCCGAGATCACTTTCCATATCACGCAGATACTGATCGATCATTATCTCCGGATCCTCTGCCTTGTCAAGCAAAGCATTGATATTTGCTGCCATAATGTCTTTAAAACGTTTCAAAATTCCTGCCATGATCATTCCCTCCATGTATTAATATCCTGATCCGGCCCGAATGCGGGCCATGCAACGGTTACGCCGGACCTTTCCGGACGCCCTTACCTAACATTATAAAGATAATACGCACGCTTGTCACGTTTTTTCCCTTCAGATCATCCGTGAACAGGAACGTTTTTTACGCAAATATACTTCTCAGCGCTCCGAACGCACCGCTGGAAAAAACTCCCATGATGATACCGGCCAGCAATACTCCGAGTGTCACGGCCAACACACTTTTTTTGAACCCTATATCCAGCAGACTCGCCGCCAGCGTACCCGTCCACGCTCCTGTACCCGGGATTGGGATCCCCACGAAAAGCAGCAACGCTGCGAACAGGCCGCGGCCTGCCTTTTTCTTCAGTTTTTCTCCGCCAGATCTGCCCTTTTCCAGACAGAATGTAAAGAAGCGGCCGATCACGGGCTTGTCTTTGCCCCATTCCAGTAATTTGCGGGCAAAGAAATAGATGAAGGGCACCGGGATCATATTGCCGATCACAGCCACAATATAGGACGGCACAAGAGGAAGTCCCATCCCGACCGCGACAGGTATCGCACCGCGCAGTTCTACGACCGGTACCATGGAAATGAAAAATACGATCAGATATTTAACAAACAAGGACATTTTTCTCTCCTTTTCACAGGACTCCGACAGCTGCAAGAACAAGAACAACTGCACCCAGCGCGATCCGGTACCAGGCAAACGGCTTGAAATCGTGTCTTCGGACATATTCCATCAGAAAACGGATTGTGAAGAACGACACTACAAATGCGGTAACACATCCGACCAGCAGCACGGCACTTTCCATAGCGGTAAATCCCGTACCGAACTTTACCAGCTTGAGCAGGGAGGCCCCGGCCATTGTCGGAATTGCCAGATAAAAAGTATACTCCGCCGCACAGGTGCGTGACAGCCCGATCAGGATACCGCCGAGGATCGTTGCACCCGAACGAGATGTTCCGGGGATCAGCGCCAGACACTGGAAGCATCCGATCAGAAGGGCATCTTTCCAAGTGATCTGTCTGATCTGCCGGACACGCGGCTTCCGCCCTCTGTTCCGATTCTCGATCAGGATGAACAGGACACCGTACAGGATCAGCATCAGTGCAACCGGCACCGGTTTGTACAGGTGCTCATCCAGCCAGTCATCCAACGGCAGGCCGATGATCACGGCCGGCAGTACAGAGACCAGGATTTTCAGCCACATGATGATCTTGTCCATGTACAGATAGCTGTCCGCAAATTTCTGAAACCGTCCTGCCGTGCCCTTTGCCGGCTTGACAAACTGAGTATGTTCTATTTTGCCCGGCGTATGAAACGGCCAGAGTTTTTTGAAAAACAGGATAACGACAGCCAGGATCGCACCGAGCTGGATCACGACGTTGAACATTTCCACGAATTCAGCGCTCATATCCAGCCGGAGCAGCTGTCCGAACAGGATCAGATGTCCTGTGCTGCTGACCGGCAGCCATTCTGTTATCCCTTCAATTATCCCGAGAATGATCGTTTTTATGATTACAGCCATATTAATCTCCCCTGAATAAGCCAAAAGCTTTCTTATGTGAAAAATAGCGCCGCTCTGCTGAGCGACGCTTTCGTGCAGGAAGAGGGACTTGAACCCTCACGATGTTAACCACCACAGGCACCTGAAGCCTGCGCGTCTGCCAATTCCGCCATTCCTGCAAGTGGGCGAACCGGCTTCCCGGGCCGCTCACAACGGATATACTACCAGATAATAGTATAAATGTCAAACCATTTTTATGCTTTTTTGATGATCATAACGCGGAACATGCTTATTCAGCACTTTCGCGGCAGGTTCCTTACATAACTCCCTTCTGCAGTATGAAGCACCCGTACGGCAGACGCTCGCTGGTGCATACTGTCAGAACCGCTCTGCCGGCTTTCTCGTAGAACTTCGTGCGCTCGATCGTTCCCACGGCAGATTCGTCATAGCCGTTGTTTTTGACAGCCGCGATCGCATCATCCCATACCTGAGACTGTTCCATAACTACGCCGCTGTCCGCATCCGGGACCATGTACTCCACAGGATGTTCACAGTATTCTACATCCAGCGGGAAAAGTTTGAGGATCGCGTCGATCATCTTTGCGGCGCCGTTTCCCTTGGCATATATGCACTGCCCGTTCGGTGATTTTGAAATCGGCGGATAGAAGTCGTCAGCAACGACCAGAATATCTCCGTGTCCCATTTCCGCAAGCGCGTACAGCAGTTCCGGACTGATTTCGGTAGGAATTCCTTTCAGCATATTTTCGCCTCCTTATTGCTGTGCCAAAAAGGCATCAATCTCTTCTCTTGTCGGCATGGCCGGCGTTGTTCCGATCTTCTGTACAGACAGAGCTGCCAGTCCCTGCGCAAACCTGGCGGCATCCCAGAGATCTCTGCCCTCCGCCAGCGCTGTCAGCAGACCGCCGTTAAAGGCATCTCCGGCTCCGGTCGTATCGACTGCTTTTACATGGAATGCCGGCACAAGCGCTTCTTTATTTCCATCCGAAATGAATACGCCCTGGGATCCCATTGTAATGACGACCACTTCCACCCCTTTTGCGCGGAACCAGGCTGCTGCTTTGGACGCCGATGCCTGGTCTGTGACCGGAATACCTGTCAATTCCTCTGCTTCCACTTCATTCGGTGTGACCATATAGGCCAGTTTCAGGAACTCATCCGAAACAGGCGCATACGGTGCTGTATTTACGATCACCCTGCAGCCATATTCAGCAGCAGCTTTCGCCACCATCTCATTCGCTTCCTGATTGACTTCAAATTGAAGAAGTACATAGGCGCAGTCTTTCAATGCCTCACGAATGCTCTCCACTTCTTCCGGCGTATGTGTATTATTGGCTCCCGGAACAATGATGATCTCATTCTGGCTGGTTCCCTCATCCACAAGGATCAGCGCAATACCTGTTTCCGCCTCATCCGTAAAGAAGAGGTGATCTTTGTTCATGTGAAGCTCTTCCATTGTATTCAGTGCCACATCCGCGAATGAATCTTTACCCATTTTGGCGATCATCGTCACATCGGCACCGGCCTTGTGTGCAGCGACACACTGATTGAATCCCTTGCCTCCGGCTCCCATTCGGAACATACTTCCGCGCACTGTTTCGGCCGGGATCGGCAGGTGAGGCGCACGCGCCATAAGATCCACCACAAAGCTTCCGAAAACCGCAACTTTACTGCCCATCAGACTGCCCTCACTTTCTATGATTAGATTTAAGAAATACACATTTCACAGACTGCAATTGCTAACATTAATAGTAGGATGGAACCCACTCCTTGTCAATACGTACCGAAGCCCTGTATTTTTCCTTCTATAGGCAATTCCGCTGCTCTGTGATATACTTTAGTAACATGGTTTCCAATTAGATTTTATATATATAAGGAGATTACTATGCTGCTGTTCCCGGGTCTTTCCTTCCTCATCATTATTATTCTTGCCGTTTTGCCGGCAGCAATACTGATGCGCTATATCTACCGCCAGGACAAGGTCGAAAAAGAACCTCGAAAACTGCTGATCCACGTGACGATCTGCGGTGTCCTTGCCGCTTTTGTTTCCATGATCCTGGAAAGTCTGGGGCAGTTTCTCCTGGGCCTTACCCGAATTGATCCGGACAGTCCTCTGTATACCATCCTGCTGGCCTTCCTTGTCGTGGCCGTCGTCGAAGAAGGATCCAAATACTTTCTTATGCATCTGCGTGTGTGGAAAAACCCAGCTTTCAACTTCCGTTTTGACGCGATCGTCTATGCGGTATTTGCCTCGCTGGGGTTCGCCGCCATGGAAAACATCATGTATGTGCTTGGCTTTGGCCTCAGCGTCGTGCTGGCACGCGCCCTTCTTTCCATCCCTGCACATATGAGTTTCGCTGTGGTCTTCGGCGTGTTCTACGGCAGGGCACGGGGCTGCGAAAACCGCGGACAGCACGGCGCAGCTGTGGCAAATCATCTGCTCGGCTTCCTTCTGGCCGTCTTTTTCCACGGCTTCTATGACTCCTGTGCCATGATCGGAACTTCTTTCTCCATGATTCTTTTTGCACTGTTTATGGTCGTGATCTATGTCACCATCTTCTTTGTTGTACGCAGTGAAGCAAGAACCGACCAGCCGGTGTAAATCCAGTAGATCAGAAGAACCACAAGACTACCAGGTACAGAATTCCGGTAAGGATCACAAAACAGATCAGGAAAAACAACAGAGCCCTGGCGCCGGAAGCAGGTACATCGCCCACGGCTTTCCCTGTCTGTCCGTTGACCGCAAAAAGGTAGTCTTTCCCATTGTATTTTGTAAATAACAAATATACGGGCAGCAGAGCATAATCGGCGCGCACCCCGGAAGACTCTTCCGTCTGAGTTTCCGCTTTTCCGCCGCTTCCGCGCTGCAGTTCCGATATATCTTCCGAAAGAATCTGCACCGAAGCAAACCCGCCGATCGAATTGTGAAGGATCCCGCGCATAGTATTGATGGCACGGTTCCTGGCGCGGGGAAAGCATTCTTTTTCATCCTGATCATACCGTTCGGCCATAAACCCGGCCATATATCCCGTACGGAACGGCTGCAATTCATTGAGATCGAACGGTTCAATGCTGTCCATGGCATCATCAGGTGAACGCGACGAGGCATCGACCGGGATTTTGGTAAGCGTCAGCGTTCCCGCCCTCTGCAGATCAAAAACCTGATGTGTCGTATACACAAAATGCTTGTCAGACGTTGTCAGCAGCTGTTCGCCGCGGGCTGACAGAGATCCCTGCATATCCAGATCATACAGCCAGAAAGGCAGATACACGCTTTTGATCTTATCGATCTGGGAGCGTGACCGGAACTGAGCAGGCGTAAATGGTCTGCTTTTAACGTAGTCCCAGTAAATTTCTTCGACCTTGGCCTTATCCACGCGGAACGGCAGGATCCACTTCGGCCGGAACGTTGTATCCAGTTGCTGTGTGAGAACGACCGGACTTCCGCAGAAAGCGCAATTCGTAGCTACGGTTGTCTTATCCGTAATGATCTGCGCTCCGCAGGAAGAACACTGATAGATCACCAGATCGCCGCCATCGCCGGCAGAATCATCGGTTGCCTCAGCCGCCTGATCATATCCCTGTGCAGCTGCATCTTCTCCTTTGGGATACTGCTGCTGTTCAAGATCATGTACTAGTTCCTGTTCCTGTTTTTCAAAGAAACCCGGTGCATATTCCGAACCGCAGTAAGGACAGACAATCTTCCCTGCCGAAGGCGACCATTCCACTTTTCCCCCGCAGGAGGGACAGATAAAGGTTTTGTTTTTTCCAGCCATACACCCTCCTTCCTAGAAATGACCACCGTGTCCGCTGTGTGAACTGCCGCCGCTGGACGTATGCGTCGTGGTAAAGCCTCCGCCTCCGCTGTCTTTTTCTTCAGCGATCGGCACGCGGGTCACATACTGAGACACAAACACGTTGCGGTTTCGATGCAGATTGATCGTTCCCGGCACAATATAGCGGTTTGCTTCTGTTGCCAGTCTGCGTTCTTTGTGTCTTGTCGCCCTGATTCCTGTTGCTATTCCCGATATGACCGCTGCCAGCCCGGCCGCTATTCCCAGGTCACCTGCCTGAAATCCGGTTTTTTCTTCGCGGATCGTTCCGTATGACTGGTTGTCACGTGCATAGGCACACTGCTGCGCGGCTTTATTAAGAAATACCTGACCAGCTGCTTCATAGTCTCCGGCAGACAATCTGTCCACAACAGCGTCCCCGAGTTCTTCCTGCCGGCTGTCTGTATAGATCCGCAGCGCATCATTCCCCCGCACATCGATATAGTAATACCTCGTATCCATGTTGATGAGCAGACCTAAAAAATCATCTTCAGAGAGAGCATCCGCATAAGCTTCTATATAACGGATCGAATCTTTGTCTCTCTCCCCGCCCACTGTCTCAGCGTCCACGGAAATAATGGCTGTCCTGATGCCTGTTTCCTCCTCAAACTGCTGACAGTACGCCTCCAGCCGGGTAATCTCCGAGTCTGTAAACAATCCATAAGTATCGATCACGCGCTCGTCCTGCGCATGGAATACAGCCGCAGTCAAAGCAATCGTCATCATAAAACAGATGACCGTAATACTGCTTATACATATAATCCTAACGTTCTTCATAAAAGTATTTTCCTTGTTTTTTCTCATATCTCATTTATACCACACACTGTGTGAAATCTCTATCCTGATTTGACTTTATGCTCTCCATCACGTATAATTCAGAGACCAAATGTAACTTTTTCTTAATATTTCGCTCGGATGGTCTGACTTCAGATTTCTATTATGGAAAACAATACATCGCAAAACAACACTACTCTGCAAAATATAGACGGACCGGAGACTCCGAAACCGACAGAAACACCTGAACCGGCTGAATCCCCGGAACAGACAGCAGTTCCTGCGCCGGCTGAACCTCCGGAACAGACAGCAGCTCCTGCGCCGGCTGAACCTCCGGAACCGCGTAAAAATAGGAATCTTGCGGCAGAAATCGTCGCACTCATCGTTCTGGTCTGTATCGGCCTGTACGGATTTTTTATCATTCTTCCTGCCCTGAACGGCGGTCCTGTCAGTCCTCTGTTTCCCTCGTTCCTGGAATCCAGCCTTCCCGCTGATTCTCCTGCGCGGGTCACTCCGACACCGGAACCGACACCGTCTCCGACACCGACACCGACGGCATCCCCGACACCGACACCGACGCCCACTCCTGCACCGACGCCGAAACCGGCGCCCACCCTGGCACCGGAAATTGCCGATCTGAAGCTTCCCAGTTTTGATTCTGTTTCTCCGGATGACTGGAATCTGATCCTGGTCAATAAAAGCCATCCGATTCCGGATGATTATGAATACGAGTTGGAATACTATGATCCGGATGGTAGTTTTCAGGTCGATGTACGTATAGTCGATGCCCTCCGGGATATGATGAACGACTGTGCCGCATTCGGATATACTCCCCAGATCTGTTCTGCCTGGCGGGATGACGCTGTACAGAGCACCCTTTTTGACGAAAGCGATTACAGACAGTCTCATCCGGACGAAGAAATCACATCCGTGGCTCTTCCAGGAACCAGCGAACATGAGATTGGAATTGCTGTTGACATTTTTTCCGAAGAAAACCATGAACTGGATGAAACACAGGAAAACACCGATACTCAACAGTGGTTTATGAAACATTGCTGGGAGTACGGCTTTATCCTCCGCTATCCGAAGGGGAAAGAAGATCTCACAGATATCATCTACGAACCCTGGCACTACCGATATGTGGGCAGGGATGCTGCAGAAGATATCATGCAGAACGATCTCTCTCTCGAAGAATACGTGGAAAATCTGATAAAGTATCAGGAGGGAAAAGCCGCGTATGACAAAGCTCTTGCGGACTACTACGCCGCCGGAGCAAACAAGACGGAAATCCGGAAGGCTTCCCCCTCTCCGGCCCCATCAGATACAGCAAAAACAGAACAGACCTCTGATCTGTCGGAAACCAGCATCGTTTCCGCATCATCAGAGGTCTCTGAGAATTCCTGATCATTCATCTGTGTACTGAAAAAATTTCTCACATCCAGATTTTCAGTGTATCCAGCAGTTTTCTTTTTTTCTCATTTGACAGTTCACTGAGAACTGCCAGGATTTCATGATCCAATGCCGTAGCTTCATATTCCGGTTCTACCATCCCAACCAGGGAATCGAGCGTGATGCCTGTCAGTTTTGCATAATAGGAAAGCACTCTGAGGGACATTGCCGTGCGCTCGTTTTCTACATTGCTGATATAACCGGGTGTGACATGAAGCGCTTCCGCCACCTGATTCTGTGTGAGATCATTGGCTATGCGCAGCTCCTTTACACGCTTTCCAAGGTTTTCGAAGTCAAATAGATTTTTTTCAGCTGCCTTCTTCATTCAAGTCCTCCTTTGCTAAAAAACCATTTTCCCCCATTGGTATTTTTTTAAATCCACCACGCCTCCGGGGCATGAGATACCGTCTGCTTCAAGCAGAGCGATCTGTCTGTTCTCTCCTCCAAACGCAAATGCTGACGATACTTCGCCAAGTCTGTTGACAACTCGATAACAGGGAATGCCATCCGGATCAGGATTGACATGAAGTGCATAACCGACAACACGTGACCATCTCTTATTTCCGGCCAGTGCTGCGATCTGTCCGTAAGTCGCGACTTTTCCTCTGGGAATCTGTCTGACTACGTCATAGATCTTTTCAAAAACATTCTCCCTTTTATTCTGCACAACTACGCACCCGGTTCTCAGGAGTACAATTTACGGTTATTTCTATATTATCAGTTTAATGTCTTAACGTAAATGAAAAATTAGATCTCCGCATCACGAAATTTAAAGCGTATATAATGTTTTTTTATGCACAATATGCCATAACACAGCAGCGGAAAGGATATAAAAAGACCGGCTCACACATGACTGAAGTCACGGGAATGAGCCGGTCTGTTCTTTGTTCTTTTTCTCTTTACCCGGGGATCTGATCAGGAATCAGCATCTTCCCCGGCATGCTCTTCTGTTTCCGATACCACAGGCAGTTCTGCTTCCGAGTCTTCATAAGCCTGTTCTTCCGCGGCCGCCGTATCAGATTCTTCGCCCTCCTGCACTTCAGGGATCTCCGTACTGAATTCTTCGGCATCCTGCATTTCCGGGATCACCTCACCGGACTCTGCGGGCTCCTGTACTTCCGGAAAATCCGTATCCGCCGGTATCTCCTGTGATCCTTCCTCTGCATCCGGTTCCGGTTTATGGAAGAGATTGGAAAAACTATGCGCCATGGCCGGAATGCCGGATGGTTTCTCTTCGGCATTCGCTGCCGGACTGGCTTCCGGAAGAGGCTCATGCGAAACGATCTCTTCAGGTTCTTTTTCCACAGTCACTTTCTTATCGCGTTTTTTAAACAGCTTCTTGGTCAGGTTGGGAAGTTCGACTTTTTCTTCCAGCTGAAAGCAGAATCTGTCATACCCTGCCATAGTATTTATGACCTCAAAGCGGTTTCCTTCCTTTGTGCGTATCTTTTTTCCGATGACGCCGCGGTCCCTGCCGGCATGCTTATTGGCAACCGTCCGGATCTGTTTGAAATTGGTTTCGATCGGGGTACCTACAGCCGGTGTGACTATGATTTTGTCGCCATTGACGAATACTCTGCTCCGCAGCACCTTAGCCAGCTGCGTCCAGAACAGCAGTCCGAAAATAAAACCAATGGCAAGTTTTCCAGCGAAGAAAGGCCATTCCATTCCTTCAAAAAACCTTTTCTGCACATAATTGCATACGAATTCCAGAATGACCCCGATTATGAGCAGCATAAGCGGATAGATCACTCTTCCTATGGGAAGCCGCAGCACATAATGGTCGTCATCACGGCCGTTCAACCGCCGTTCTTCTCCCGAAGATGAACCGGCCAACGAAAAAATGATGCCGATCACAGCCAATACCAACAGCAGAAAGATGCCGCTCCATGTTTGCATGATCTCCACAAATTCTTTCATTTTTTCTTCCTCGTTTTCTATAAAATAGTTGACCCGTCAAAAACGATTACGCGCTGTTCCGGTCATATCTGTATCTTCGATGCTTCGGGCATACGTTTCTCCGTGTATAAATACACATAGTCACCTGCTTCAAACACATCGTACCCATGAGGTCTTATGATCTGTTCCCCCCGTTTGATCATGACGATCAGCGACCTCCGGGAAATATCCAGATCACGCACCTGTTTCCCCACCCATGGGCTCTGTCTGCTCAGGACGATCTCTTTCAGATCGATTTCCTTTCCATCGGATACCGGTTTGGTCCCCAGAACAAGAATATCCTCTTTCTGGAGTACAACATCATGGCGCGGAAGGACCGTGCGCTGATCCCGCAGGATCGCCCCTATAATCAGTCCCTCCGGAAGTTCCAGCTCTTCTATACTTTTACCTGTCCAGGAGTCTGTCCCGGACAGGCATACCTTGACAAATAGAACGTCTGACTCCTTCAGATATTCACTTCGTTTTTTCAGCTCCGTGTACTGTTCCACAAAGCCGGCCGAAATAATACCTGTCGGAATCGCTACCACACCGACTCCCAGAAACGTAATGATCGTTCCAAGGACCTTACCCAATGTCGTGATCGGATAGATATCCCCGTATCCTACCGTCAGCAGCGTGGATACGGACCACCAGATGCCCGAAAAAGCATTCTGAAAAACATCCGGCTGTGCTTCATGCTCCACGGAGTACATACATAGTGAAGAAGCAAGCATCAGGACCAGTACGATAAACACAGAAGAGACAAGCTGCTGTTTTTTGTTCGACAGTACCTCTGTGATGACATTCAGAGAATCGTAATACGCATTGATCCGGAACAGTCGGAAAATCCGGATCACCCGGATCATGCGGAAAGCTGCGGCTCCTGCCGGAAAGAAAAACGGCAGGTAAAACGGCAGGAATGAAAACAGATCGACCAGCCCGGCAAACGAGAAAATATACCGCAGGGCAGCTTCTCCCCCGCTCTTTCCCGGATACAGATACCGCGACGTATATAAACGCAGCACATACTCGACCGTAAAGAAAACGACAATAAAGATCTCTACGGCGTTCAGCAATCCGCCGGTCTTACCCTGTATTGTATCAAACGTTTCCAGGATACTGATCAGCAGATAAAGAACGATCAGCAGCGCGCTTATAAAATCATAGGCCCGGCTGATCCGGTCGTCCCCGGCTCCGATCTCAATGATCTCATATAGTCTTCTGCGCTTGTTTTCCATTGTGACGCTCATTTTATTATTGTACAAGAAAGGCCGGCAAAATGCTATACCTTACCTGCGATATATTAAATAAAAATAAAATTTTTCATTCAATCCCGAAACGGGCGGGATACAGCCGCTGCAGATCCTGTTCCTGTTCCGCAACTGCCATATGATACAGGGTATCCATCGGATATGTACTGTCACTTTCTTCTCTTCGTTTTCCTGCCTCACTCTGTTCCATTCTCTGCAGCCATCCGGTCAGCTGATCAAAAAGATCCCTGCCCTGTCTTATATATATCCGATAAGACTCGATGATAGACTGCAGACGTTCAAGATCAAGCGTCCTCCTGTAAGTCGGGTTTTCTGTCAACTCCTGCCGCATTTTTTCCTGCATGTTCAGCAGAAGGCAAAACAATTTGTCCTGCTCAAGCTCCCCTTTTCTACCGATTTTTCCAATTGTTTCAGACAGGTCTGTTTTCATATCTCCATACTCCCTTCTTTCCAGCCTGTGTCTCTCATTCGGGCATACGCAAAACAAAGGTACGCGTCTGTACCCGGAGAGACTATATTATGTATTAATGGATTTATTCCATGGCGGAATGCCACGGAGGCCTGGCTGATTAGCCGACTGAAACAGATTATACCTTAGAAATGCTTTGATTACAATAGTTTCTTATGAATTACATTTACCTTTATACTTACATATCCGGTCTTTACAGTTAACACAATTCAGATTTTTATTAGATCCGAACCAGAAGCGTTCCGGATGTTTCGCATAGTAAAGTTCCCAGCGGATCAGTACGACACAGGATGTGAAAAACAGACTCCAGCTGAAGAAATTGCAGATAAAGAGCATCGGAGTAAAGATCATAAAATGTCCCCAGTCATAGATCCGGCAATTTACACAGCACCGGTTTTTCATGATCTTGAACTGGAACGGACAATAGAAAAGAATACAGATATAATCCGACAGAAAATAGAACACTGTCAGCATCAGAAGATCGATATCTTTGATTACACCGAGAAGATACAGCAAACCGAATACAGCATTGAAGCACAGCCAGACCAGCAGTACGGTCCACGCCCTGATATTCTGCTCTTTGACAAACCTGAGCAGTTCCAGCTCTTCGAATTCCTGCGGGTCATAATTCACATGATCTGCTTTTTTGATCGCCATGGAAAAACGGTTTGACGGAAAAATATGCGTAAGCATCATGATCATGAAGATCACCCACAGTACATGAATGATCGTCACGCCGTTTACGATCGGCTGGCTCATCAGCTCTTCCAGCCGCACTCGATCCGTCAGATATATGACCAGCATGATAATAAACACTGCCAGTCGGAAAAAAAATGTCACTAAATATCTTTTCAGCATCGGTGTCGGTTTTTTCGCATGCAGATTCATAGAGTTCCTCCACTATAGGATCTGTGCAGCACTTTTCTGCATTCTTCCAGAGTCTCCTGAAGATCCAGACCTTCTTCCTCATCTCTTCCTATGACGATCATACAGATTCCGGTATTTTCAGCCGCTTCCGCTTTTTCCGGAAATCCCCCCCGCACGCCTCCGTCTTTACTTACAAGGAACGCAATGTCCAGCTGTCTGATCATAGCCTCATTGCATTCTCTGCTGAACGGTCCCTGCATGGCAATAATGTTTTTTGCCGGGATCCCCATTTCCTCGCAGGCTGCGAGACTTTCTCCGAGAGGAAGTACCCTTGGAAACAGTCTGCTTCTGTCGATCTGCCGGAAATCCTGCAGTTCCTTCACTCCGGTGGTCAGAAGAATATTTCCTTTCCGCCCCTGCAGGTACTCTGCCGCTTCCCCGGCACTGCGGACGACTACGGCTCCGTCTGTTCTGCTGGCTGCGCGCACCAGCCGGATCCTGCGGACTCCGGTCCGGATACAGGCTTCTTTCACACTCTCCGTAATGTGCAGCGCATACGGATGTGTGGCGTCCACACAGAGGCAGGCGTCCCGCAGCAGTTCCTGCTTTTCTTCCGGAGACAGTGTACCGGTCTGCACATGGATTCCCTTCACGGTTTCCTGTACGGCATTTCCGTACTCAGAAGCCACACAGACGGTCACGTCCGCGCCTTCTTCCGCCAGCCTGGCCGACAGTTCTCTGCCTTCGGCCGTTCCGCCGAAGATTACGATCCTGACCTGTTCTGTTTTTTCTTCCTGTTTCTCCGTGAAAACATGTTCTGCGTGAGGTTCGGGAAGAACTCCTGCCGCGCGCCAGTCATCCATCATACAGTCTGCTTCCGCTGTTGTCCCGAGTGTGCCGTACACATTAGAAAACAGCAGTGCTCCGATCCGCACCGCTCCGGCGGCACGCTGCTCCAGATGCTCCTGAACAGATATCAGCAGACTTTGCTTCACTTCTTCCCACATGCCGTGACGCAGCAGGACCTCTATGCATCCGTCAGTCATCGCCTGCTCCATCAGTTCCCGGCAGATCTCCGCCGAAGCTCCGCAGAGCGCGGCATGTGCACAGAACAGTTCTCTCCGCCCGTCTGCATATCGGGAATGGGTGTTCATGATACCGCCGGCAAGCTTTACGAGCTTTCCGATATGACCGACGAGAAGGACTTCCCGAAAGCCTTCAT
Organism: uncultured Lachnospiraceae bacterium; assembly: GCA_902783945.1. Classification (GTDB taxonomy): domain Bacteria; phylum Bacillota; class Clostridia; order Lachnospirales; family Lachnospiraceae; genus Bilifractor. The sequence continues at coordinate 2,596 of CACZSZ010000131.1, read as the reverse complement.
TGGCCGCCATGTCAATGGCATTCCCGATGTAATTGGAACACTTGACCTGCGGCACCAGACCGGGCAGCCCGGCACTGCTGCGCAGATAATCCGCGCCGTAATTTCCCGGCGTGAGGATCAGACGGTCCTTCTGTCCGCATCCCGCCTGCCGGATCTCTATGGCGATCGTATCCAGCAGTGCCTGCTCACTCATAGGCTCTACGATCCCGGATGTTCCCAGAATGGAGATACCGCCTGTGATGCCAAGCTGTGGATTAAATGTCTTTTTTGCCGCTACTTCTCCGCCCGGGACCGAAATAGTGATCTCAAGCCCTCCCGGATATCCGAGTTCCTCACAGACACCCGCAGCAGCTGCCGTTATCATTTTTCGCGGGACAGAATTGATCGCAGCCTCTCCCACAGGCTGATCCAGGCCCGGACGTGTCACTCTGCCGACCCCCGCGCCGCCCTCGATACGTATTCCGCTCTCACTCTTTTTTACGGCAGCCGTGATCAGAAGTCCGTCCGTACTGTCCAGATCATCTCCGCCGTCTTTCCGCACGGCACAGACCGCCTGATCATCTTTCTTATCACAGTAATCCGGGACAACATCGACCGGTATTCCTTTTGGCGTGACAAGGCGTACCGACTCCGGCTTATTTCCCGACAGCAGCAATTCCGCCGCTCCGGCTGCCGCCAGTGCCGCACATGTTCCCGTAGTATACCCGCAGCGAAGCAGTTTTGTACCGCTGCGCACATACCATGGAAAAGGAGTATTATCTTCCGGATTTCTGATCAAATCAGCCATATCTCACATGCCTTCTCTGCAGCAAAATATAAACCAGGTTTTCAGCCTGTTCAGAAAAACACGCACCACACTGCCAGACGCAGCCCGCACAGTACGGCAGCGCATACTATACTGCCGACCAGCTCCATCCGGCAGATCCGCCGGATATCTTCCGGCTCTGCCCGCCTGCCGGGATCACCGATGTACGGTTTGTCATGTACCCTGCCGAAATAGCTTGCCGGTCCTGCCAGCTGTATCCCCAGTGCGCCGGCTGCAGCCGCCTCACACTGGGCGGAGTTTGGACTGGCATGCTTTCGCCTGTCTCTCTTCCAGATCCGCACAGCTTCCCGCGCATTTTCACCTGTCAGCAGAGCCGAAACGATCAGGATCAGAGCCGCCAGCCGTGCAGGAATATAATTCGCCGCATCATCCAGTTTTGCTGCCGCCCGCCCGAAATACAGATAGCGGTCATTTTTATAACCAACCATACTGTCCATCGTGTTAATTGATTTATAACAGAGCGCAAGCGGAGCGCCGCCGACAGCCATGAACAGCATTGGGGCGGCGATCCCGTCAGAAAAGTTTTCGGCCACAGTCTCCACGGCCGCCTTTGTAACGCCTTCTTCAGTCAGCGCTTCCGTATCCCGTCCCACGATCCGTGCCACCGCTTTACGTGCCTCCGTGATCGTTCCCTCTTTCAGGCGGTCATATACTCTCATTGCCTCATCGCGAAGGTTTTTTACCGCCAGTGTCTGCCAGCACCACAGGATCTCCACTATCACTGCAGCCGGCATCCATATCTTATTCAGGATCCAGAGTACGGTCATGGTCACAGCCAGAGTTCCGGCCGGCAGCACAATAGCCAGAAGCACTCCCGCCTTAAACTCTCCCTCCGCATCCTTACGGAATCGGCCTCTGAGAAATCGTTCCAGCATCTGAATACCTTTTCCCATAAGCACGACCGGATGAATGCGGGTCAGTTTCTCCGGATCTCCCAGCAAAAAGTCCAGCAGCAGCGCTGCCAGCATAATTCCGATCCCTCTCATTTCGTATACCCGATCTGTCCGGACACGTCCAGCCCGGCAGGCCAGCGGGCGGTATCAAGGATCCAGCCGCAGCCACATGCCGTCTGCCACTCCCAGTACTGACGGTCAGAACCGGCCCATTTTTCCAGGACGGCCATCTGCGTTCCGCCATGCGCAACAACAGCGATCTGTTCCAGACCGTCCTGCAGTGCCTGATCCGTCAGTTCACGGAAAGCCCGGCACACCCGCTGTGAAAACCCGGCTCTGTCCTCTCCTCCCGGACACTGCCCCTCGCAGAGGCCGTCTACCCAGGCTCTGTATGCCTCGTCATTTTCCATTTCCTTCCAGGAGCGGCCTTCGAATTCCCCGAAGTTCATTTCTGCCAGTTCTTCCACAACCTGCTGTTCCGCTTCCGGAAACAGGATTTCCGCCGTCTCCTTTGCTCGTTTCAGGGGAGAGACGTAAACACGCTCCGGTATCTGATCCGCCTTTTTCAATGCGGCTCTCCCGTTATTTGAAAGGGATGTATCCAATGCTCCCTGATACTGGTTTTTTTCTCCCTGTATGGTTTTTCCGTGCCGGATCAACAAAATCTGCATAAGGCCAGCTCTCCGTCTGTCTGCTCAGTTAATTTGTTCTCTGTGTAAAGCCGCGGAAGACACACTGCCCTTCAGAACCTGCGGCAGGCCGCAGCACACACGCACCACACAGTCAGCCCGTTCCGCCAGGCAGCAGGCCAGACGTCCGGCCGCCTCTCTGTGTGCCCGCTCACCGGGATCGACCGGAACAACGCCTCCGCCGATTT
>CACZSZ010000130.1 GCA_902783945.1 uncultured Lachnospiraceae bacterium | reverse complement strand
TGCATTGATCTTATCGATCTGAACTTTCGTGTACTGCTGTCTGTGACCGTTTTTCTTATGATATCCGGTCTTTCTTTTGTACTTGTATACGATGACTTTTTTCGCTTTTCCGTTTTCAACAACGGTAGCTTCTACACTGGCGCCGGCAACATCAGCGGCGACCTTCATGGCATTGTCATCACGTACGGCAAGTACATTGTCAAATGTGACTTTCTCACCGGCTTCAACACCGAGTTTTTCGACATTGAGAACATCGCCTTCTGCCACTTTGTACTGTTTTCCGCCTGTAGCAATGATCGCGTACATATAAGAACTCCTCCTGTTCTTCTAATCTCGCCAGATATGGTGGCCCTCATCAGACACTTTTACCTCTCTGAGCGGCATACTCAGTTATTTTGTCATAAACAACAGCGCATGTCAATATGATTTGCAAAATTCTGTTGCTTTCATTCGCTTAATATAAAACAAGAATACCATATACTCAAGGACGAACAACATGGGAGCACGTGACTGCCAGAGCTCCGGGTCCGATATGGCAGCAGATGGAAAGGGCCAGAGGAGTACCTTCTATGTTTTCGAGGCCGAACTCCCGGCAGATCTCCTGCTTCCAGCTCTCAACATTATCCGGATTTTCCGTGTGAGAAAACGAATAATGGTAGATCAGCTCTCCTTTTGCGTCATATTCCGCAAATCGTTCCTTCCTGTCTTTCTGAACTGCATCCAGCATCGCCCGCCGCGCAGCTTTTTCACCGCGGCATTTGGCATAGGAATCGAGTTTGTCTCCCTGAATCTGAAGTACGGGTTTCAAATGCAGAACACTTCCGATCATGGCCGCAGCCGGTGTAATGCGCCCGCCCTGTTTCAGATATTTCAGTGTATCGACCATAATATATATGCTGGATTCAAATGCTTCTTTTTCCAGTTTTTCTTTTATCTCAGAAGCAGTATAACCGGCATCGGCAAGCGTCAGTGCGTCACAGACTGACTGATACTGAGTGACGGAAATACGATGATTATTTACTACCTGCACTCTCCCGCCATATTTTTCCGACAGCGCAGATGCTGTCTCGCAGGAAGCTGACAGCCCGCTGGACATGGGGATATACACCAGAGAGTCATAGCTGCGAAGTATTTTGTTCCACAATGTCTCCAGCTCCCCGGGTGAAGGCTGGGAAGTGGAAACCTGTGTTTCTTTGTTTTTCAGCTTATCAAAGAAAGAGTCCTGAGCAAGATCAATACCTTCGTAATAGACACGGCCGTTTACGGTAAAGGACATGGGAAGAAGATAAATACCCATCCGTTCAGCCTGTTCTCTGGAAATTCCACTATTGCTGTCTGCTGCGACGGCTACAGTACTCATGGAAAGACCTCCTGTCAACAGAATATTACTGTGAATGCAATTTTATCAGGTTTCGGTATGAAAAACAATAGTTACCATTCAGCCGAATGCTCCCAGCAGGAGCAATGCACCCAGTAAAAGAATCCCGGCCGTTGCCATGCTCATCCACAAAAGCGCTCTCCTGTCTGATCTGTCTCCTAAAAATTCCGGTATGCGTGCCGCGGTAACACGGCGAACCATCCAGGTCCCGAGATATACAAGAAACGGGATGAAAACTCCTGGGAAAATAACGTAAAAACCTGTGACTACGGAAGAAACGGGCAAAACCTGTTCCACATCTGCCGCAGAGGACGAAAATGAGGAAACAAATACAAGCAATGCATTATATCCGAAATGAAGGAGACAGCTGTACAGCATGCTGTCGGTCTGAAGTACAAGCCAGCTCATAAGAAATCCTATAAATACAGGCATGACCATACGGATTGGATAAATATGAAATAACCCGAACAGCAATCCTCCCAGGAATATCACCAAACGTCTGTCGTGAAAGCTGTTTCGGAAACTGTTCAGCAGCACACCTCTGTGCAGTGCTTCTTCACATATGGAAGGACAAAGTGCGGCAAGCAGCAGACTGACCGGCAGAGAAGGCCCCTCAAAAAGATCATTTACATTTTCTGCAGCCTGTTCCAAAGAATCCGGAGCAAATTGAAGAGCCAGAATACTGAATACCTCTGCCGCAAGTATACAAGCTAACAGCAGGACAAATACTCCGCAGACAGCCAGAGGTTTCGGTTTCCGGACCGGAAATACTTCCCTGAGATCAGCTCTCATTAAAAGTACGAAAACAAATGAAGAAATCAGAAAGATCAGCTGTTCCGTAAGAGACTCCAGAAACATATTTCCGGTACAGAAATAGACAAACCCGCCGAACAGCAGCAAGACAGTCATTATTACAGCAAAAAACAACAATCCCTGCCAGGCGCGCAGTTGTTTTTTCTTTTTCTTATGTCTCCGTATGACGGGAGCGGAATACCGGATCTCCTCATAAGAAACGAATGAACTCATGTATTCTCCTTTATTGCAAGTAATTGTTCTTTCAGTGAACGGTGTACTTTTCTGCGGGTGATCTCACAGATATGCAGTTTGGTAAAATCGACCAGCTTTGTGCTGACGGGATCCCTGTAGAACTGTGTATTCAGAATCTTTCCCAATTCTTCTTCCTGTTTTAAATCGCAGTTAATAAAATCGATCAGGATTGTTCCGGAAAGCTGCCGCAGACGGATCTGCCGTGCTGCCTCAACGGCGGCCTCCCTGTTGATCTTATCGATCGTCTCAAGACGATCTTTCTTACCTGAATAGCGAGCGGTATTGACATCGATCACGACAAAAGCTTCTGTCTGTTCTATAATAAGTGAACCGCCCGAACGCAGAGGGACAATAACAGATTTCAGATGGTCGAGAAGGCCGGAGAGGCTTCTCAGACGATACAGTGCCAGTTCCGGATCCCGGTATACCTCAGGCAGACATCCTGCCTTGATACAGGCCTCGCGGACAGATCCGGCCACCTCCGCATCATCGGTCAGAAAACGCCGCAGCTCACCCGGCTGGCAGCGGTTTATAAGGCTGCACTGCAGCCCGGGGGCTTTATACAGGACCGAGAAACAGGAACGTGAGCGTTCTTTTTTTTTCACATCCTGCATGGTATTGTACAATTCGTTAAATTCGTTTCGTATATCATCCGGATCGGCAGAAGCCGCACGAGTACGGAAAAGAATTGTACAGTCATCTGTTTTCCATTCTTCTGCAAGATGTATAAGCGTCTGCTTCTGTACAGTTGTCAGTTTACGTGAACATACGGGTTTTCCTGCCCGGGAAGACAGAACCAGATAATTGCCGGCAATTTCCCAGACAGGGGACACTTTCGGAAGTTTTGTCTTCTGGGCTTCCTGCACATACTGTACGGCAAGCTCATCTCCGGGACGGATTTTTTCACTGATATCCGAAAGAGACATAAAAGCACGCTGGTCTGCTCCGGTCCGCACGAATGCGGCAGACAGACCGTCGGAAACAGATTCCACTTTTCCGAGCAGGATCTGACCGATCCTGGACTCCTTATGTACAGGCTCAACATATACCTCTGCGGGTCGTTCTTCTTCATACAGGACCGTTATATGAGCCGGGATATCCCCTACAGGCATGCAGGCTGTGATCAGTTCTTTATTCACGGTACACTCCAGTCTCATCAATACATCCACATTCAAGAAGCGGGATGAAATCCGGTGCAGAACCGGGAAAACGTTCGGCGAACAACTCTGTCCGGCATATATGCAGATGATATTGTTTCGGAGAAACTCCCTGCATTGCCGCATAGGCATCTATTACCGGCTCCGGTTTGAGATTCTGCACACTGCCCGCTGACACCAGCATGGAAAAACCGTCGTTTTCCCAGCCAAATGTATAAATCCAGGGCCGTATATCAGTCAGTTCTTCCTTGTGTTTTGTCTTCCGCAGTACTTCCATTCTTTCCTGTTCAAGAAAATGGCTGATACGCTCTTCCGTAACCGGCAGATCACCGGACACAGTTACCTTATAGGATGCCGCAGCAATCACACGCATTCCGTTTGTCCGCCGGTTTTCCTCTATTTCCGAAACAGCCGTAACGTCAAAACCAGCTGACAGATGCGCCTTCATATGTTGTGCGATCTCTGTACAGGATACAGTTTCCCGGAGGTCAAGGTCAAAATACTCTCCGGTGCTTGTTTTCCCAACACCCAGAGGGGAAGCAAAGGACATCAGAATATGCGGACTAAATCCCTCGGAGAAAGCTACCGGAAGCTCCGCACGGCGCAAAACCTTCTGGAAATATCTCATAGTGTCCAGATGGCCGATGTACTGCATGGGCTCTTTTTTTGAGAATTTAATCCTCACGCGCATGACAGATCCCTCCTCCTAAAGCGGCACAGCCGCAGCCACTGCACTGTTCTCTGCAATTCGGCGTCACGACACCGGATCTTGCCCGTTCCCATTCCCGTATCAGAAACTGTTTTGTTACGCCGCACCGGATAAAATCCCACGGGAGCAATTCTGTAACATCACGTTCCCGTTTTGTATAGAAATAAGGATCGATCCCGCAGGTTTCAAATGCATCGTGCCACTTCTCCAGGTCAAAATATTCAGACCAGGCATCAAAGCGGGCACCATTCCGATAAACTGTCTCAATAACATCCGCTACTCTTCTGTCACCCCGTGCAAGTACTCCCTCAAGAATAGAAATACCGGCATGATGGTAAGTATAGCGGATACTCTTCTGATTGAGCTGTGATCGCACCTCTTCTTTAACGATACGCGCTTTATCCAGAAACTCTTCTTCTGTGTTCATGGAAGCCCACTGAAATGGAGTAAATGGTTTCGGAACAAAGAAAGAACTGCTGGCGTTTATGGAAATTTTACCGTTGCGGTTTTCTTTGGGGATCTCGTAATACTCCTCGGCAACGCGCTGACACAGATGTGCGATCCCGCGGATATCCTCTTCTGTTTCGAACGGAAGACCCAGCATAAAATAGAGTTTGACTTTGTTCCAGCCTCCGCGGAACGCTTCACGGCAGCCGTGCAGGATATCGTCTTCCGTCAGACCTTTATTGATAACATCCCTCATGCGCTGCGTACCTGCTTCCGGAGCGAATGTCAGGCTGCTTTTCTTAACATCCTGCACCTTGGACATGACATCCAGTGAAAAGGCATCGATCCGCAGGGAAGGCAGTGATATATTGATCTTTTTTTCACTGCAGACATCGATCAGATAGTCCAGGAGTTCCTCAAGGTGTGAATAATCACTGCTGGAAAGTGAGCTGAGAGAGATTTCATCGTAACCTGTTTCCATAAGCATCCTGTATGCCAGTTCCTTTAGGCGGGAAATACTTTTCTGGCGCAGCGGACGGTAGATCATTCCGGCCTGACAAAAACGGCATCCGCGGATACAGCCTCGCATGATTTCAAGAACAACACGGTCCTGTGTCGCCTGCAGATACGGAATGACAGGCTTTTCTGGGTATATGGCCTTGTTCAGGTCCGTCACAGCCTGTTTCTCGATCGTTTCCGGAATTCCGCTGACCGTGGGATAAAAAGAGGACAGCGTTCCGTCTTCCGCATATGTGCAGGAATACAGGGAAGGTACATAGATCCCGGGCACATTTGCCGCTTCACGAAGAAATTCTTCTCTCGGTGCACTGCTGTTCTTCCACTTTCTGTATAAATCCAGCAATGCAGGATAGGACACTTCGCCTTCACCGATATAAAACATGTCAAAAAAAGGCGCGAGCGGTTCCGGGTTATAGGTGCAGGGACCGCCTCCGATCACAAACGGATCTTCTGCGGTGCGATCCTCTGACCTCAGCGGGATCCCGGACAGTTCCAGAACCTGAAGGATGTTGGTATAACACATCTCAAACTGGATGGTTATGCCCAGAAAATCAAAGATCTTTACCGGATCCTGGGATTCCAGGGCAAAAAGAGGAATATGTCTTTCGCGCATAACTGCTTCCAGATCCGGCCAGGGCGAATATACTCTTTCACACCAAACATCCGGTTCCTTATTGAACATATCGTACAGGATCTGAATGCCGAGATGTGACATACCGATCTCATATACATCGGGAAAGCACATGGCAAAACGGATCATATCTTCTGAATTCTCTTTTATGACGGCGTTTACTTCATGTCCGATATACCGTTCCGGCTTTTCAATCTGCATCAGAATATCTTCAGGCAGAGCCAGTGTCTTTTTCATTTTATCCCCTGTAAAAACATTGTCTGAACAGCTGTTTGTATGTTACAATTTGCTACGATTTTACACTATTTCCCGCAACAATGCTATTTTTGTTTGAAAAGGTATGGTGCGTATATGAAATTCTTTTATCCGGCTGTAATAGAAAAACTTAGTGACGGCACATATCATGCGACGTTTCCTGATCTGGAACAGTGCGAGGCATACGGCAGCACACTGGATGATGTTCTGGACCGGGCGACAGACGCTGCTTCCGCGTGGATCGAAGTGGAACTGCAGGAAGAAGAACCGGATCTGCCATCAGCGACAGACCCGGCGGATATTTCTTCTGGACCGGACCGGTTTGTCCGGAATATACTGGTCAATTATAAATTTACGGACGGATGGGACGAATAGATCCTGTCGCGGACAGCCTGTTCCATGCCGGCGGGATCCACGACCGTTTTGTGTCGGATTTCTGCCTGCATAAGTTCACGTATCGCCTGTGGGATCTCAACCCCTGAAATATCGTGCAGAGAAAAGAACTGCTGCTCGTCACTCTGACCGTCAAACTGCTCCGGATCGATAGCGTGCAGAACGCTTCTTCCGAATTTATACGGACTTGCAGTGGAGGCCAGAACCGTTGGCACGGTATCACCTGTCTCGTCTCTGTATCTGCGGTATACGGCAGCTGCAACAGCCGTGTGAGGATCGATCACATATCTTTCTTTTTCATAGATAATACGGATTGTCTCCATGACTTCCTCTTCTGCTGCAAAATCGCCATAGAATCCATCCAGTGCTTTCTGCATTTCTTTCGTCACGGCATATCTGCCGCCTGTGTTCAGTGACTGCATCAGAGAAGCCGTTTCCTGCGGATCTTTTCCGGTGATCTGATACAGAAGCCGCTCCAGATTGCTTGAGACAAGAATATCCATAGACGGTGATGTCGTCACATAAAACGGACGGTTTCTGTCATATGTTCCGGTTCTGAAGAAATCAAACAGAACCTTATTTTTATTTGATGCACAGATCAGCTTATTTACTGGAACACCGATCTGTCCGGCATAATAGGCAGCAAGGATATTCCCAAAGTTTCCGGTCGGCACGGTAAAGTTTACCGGTTCGCCTTCAGAGATAACACCTCTGGCAAGAAGACGTGTGTAGGCGTACACATAATATGCCACCTGAGGTACCAGACGTCCGACATTAATGGAATTGGCAGAACTGAACTGATAGCCTTTTTCCTTCAGCTCCGCACGAAGTTCCTGATTGCTGAAGATCTTTTTTACGCCGGTCTGTGCGTCATCAAAATTCCCGCGGATAGCGATCACATGCGTATTGTCCCCCTTCTGCGTGACCATCTGTTTTTCCTGGACAGGACTGACACCGTCCTTGGGATAAAATACAATGATCGAAGTGCCGGGTACATCCGCAAATCCGGCCAGCGCGGCTTTTCCGGTATCTCCGGACGTAGCCGTCAGAATAACGATCTCATTGCTTATGTTATTCTTCTTGGCAGATACTGTCATAAGATACGGCAGTATGGACAGTGCCATATCCTTGAATGCAATTGTCTTTCCGTGAAACAGTTCCAGGTACCATGTACCATCTGCTTCATGCAGAGGGCAGATCTCCGGATCATCAAATTTTTCGTCATAGGCATGATCGATACAGTACCGCAGTTCTTCATCACTGAAATCGGTCAGAAAGAGACGCAGGACTTCAAAAGCGACTTCTCTGTAATTCTTTTCGGAAAGCTCTTTAAAACCGGCTGTCAGTTTCGGAAATTGCTGCGGCACAAACAGGCCTCCGTCATCGGCGAGTCCTTTCAGGATCGTCTGTGAAGCCGTCAGGCCTTTTTCTCCGCCTCTTGTACTGTCATACAAAATCTGCATAATGATTCCTCTTTCTTTCATTGATACCGGCTCTGCGGCCGTATGAACGTGTACAGTATAGCATATTATCTGTTTTTCGTGTATACTGTCTTCATGGCTTACGATGGATTTACAGTGGCGGCTGTGGCGGCCGAACTGCGTGAAAAACTGAACGGCGGATATCTGGCAAAGATCATACAGCCTGAAAAAGATGCGCTGCTTCTGACCTTTAAGACTAAGGATGGTCAGAAGCGGCTTCTGATCTCTGCATCGGCTTCTCTTCCTCTGATATATCTGACTGAAACAAACCGAAAGGCACCTCTGCAGGCACCTGTTTTCTGTATGCTGCTCAGGAAATACATCGGTGGCGCCAGACTGCTTTCAGTTGAGCAGCCCGGTCTGGAACGTGTTCTGATCCTGACCTTTGAGCGCCGCGATGAAATGGGAGATCTCAGAACATGGAAACTTACCGCTGAGATCATGGGAAAACACAGTAATCTGATCCTTGCAGACCGGGAAAACAGGATCGTAGATGCCATAAAACGCATACCGGTATCTGTGAGTTCTGTCCGTGAAGTATTGCCCGGACGCACCTGGTTCATTCCCAATACAGCTTCAAAAGAGGACCCTCTTTCTCTATCAGCAGGCGATCTGCAGAAAACAGTATGTACAAAAGCAATGCCTCTGTTTAAGGCCGTGTATACTTCACTGACCGGTTTTTCTCCGGTGATGGCAGAAGAACTGTGCTTTCGTGCACGGGTAGATGGAGGCAGTCCTGCCAATACCCTTGCACCAGGTGAAGCAGACCGTCTGGAGAGAGTCCTTTTTTCTATGATGAAAGAATTACGGGAGCTGCGTTTTTCACCGGTCATGATCCTGCGCGGAAAAACACCGGTGGAGTTTTCATCTTTCATGCTGACGCAATATAAAGATCTCACTGCTGTTCCTTTTGCATCGGTCTCAGAACTGATCGAAGCTTACTATACAGAAAAGGAAACTTCTGTGCGCATCCGTCAGCGATCTGCTGATCTTCGTCATATCGTCCAGACAATTCTTGACAGAGATGTCCGGACACTGACTCTTCAGGAAAAACAGATGCAGGATACGGAAAAGAAAGAAAAATACCGGCTCTTTGGGGAACTCCTGCATACATACGGGTATACAATACCGCCTGGTTCCGCCAAGGCTGAGGTAGACAACTATTACACGAACGAAAAGACCCTTATTCCCCTGGATCCTCTCCTGAGCCCGCAGCAGAACGCAGAAAAATACTACGCCCGTTATACAAAACTTAAGCGGACGGCTGAAGCACTGCAGGGCCGTATGCAGGACATGCGTGAAGAAATCCGTCACCTTGAATCGATAGCTGAATCACTGGAAACCGCGGCAGACGACAGAGATCTGTCCCAGATCCGGCAGGAATTGGCAGACTGCGGGTATGTAAGGCAGAACAGATCATCAGGAAAAAAGCAGCAGTCCGGGAAAGCCGAGCCGCTTCACTACCGTTCCACTGATGGTTTTGATATATATGTCGGGAAGAATAATTATCAGAACGAAGAAGTTTCCTTCCGGATCGCCTCCGGAAACGACTGGTGGTTTCATGCAAAGAATATGCCCGGATCACATGTGATCGTCAAGGCAGAGGGAAAAGAGATTCCTGACAGGGTATTTGAGGAAGCCGGCCGTCTTGCGGCATACTATTCCAGCGGAAGACTTGCGCCGAAAGTTGAGATTGATTATACTTTAAGAAGAAATCTGAAAAAGCCTGCCAAGGCAAGGCCGGGATTTGTTATCTACTACACAAATTATTCCCTCATGGCGGAACCGGATATAACCGGTATCGAACGGGTACCGTCATGAGTTTTCAATTAGTTTTTAAGGCAGCCGAATGACACGTAAGAAATCAGAAAAACCGCAAATAACACAGGAAAACAGACAGCCGCGGGAAGTCGAGCGCTATCAGCCGGATCCTTACAAGGGGCTCACCAGGGAACTTGTTCAGGAACGCAAACAGCAGGGACTGGACAACCGCGCTGTCGCGCCCCCTTCGAAAACTGTCGGTGAGATCGTAAAAAGCAATGTACTCACCTATTTCAACCTTATCTTTCTGATCATCAGCATCCTTCTTTTCATGGTGCAGGCGTACCGTGAAATGCTGTTTCTTCCGATCATTATCTTGAATGCACTGATCGGAATCATTCAGGAACTCCAGGCAAAAAAGACACTGGACAATCTGAATATGCTGAATGCTCCTAAGGCAAGAGTCGTACGGGACGGAAAGATCCATACGATCCCTGCCGAGGGGCTTGTACTGGATGATATTGTCATCTTCCAGGCCGGCAATCAGATCTGTGCCGATGCCGTTATCGTGGACGGAAGTGTCTCTGTCAACGAAGCCCTTCTGACCGGTGAATCTGATGAGATCCGCAAAAATCCCGGAGACTCTCTGATGTCCGGTTCTTTTCTTGTGTCCGGAACCTGTTACGCACGACTCGAACAGGTCGGTGCTTCTTCTTATATCAATAAACTGACTGCTCAGGCCAAAACCGTCAAGCAGGGAGAGCAGTCGGAAATGATCCGATCCTTGAATATCATTGTTCTGATCGCCGGTATTGCGATCATTCCGATCGGACTCATGCTGTTCTATCAATCCTATATGGTACAGGAAAATACTCTGCGCGAGAGTATCACGTCCGCAGTAGCTGCCGTAACCGGCATGATCCCGGAAGGCTTATATCTTCTGTCCAGTGTGACACTGGCTGCCGGTGTCGCCAAGCTGGCCATGAAAAAAGTTCTTGTTCATGACATGAAGTGTATAGAGACGCTGGCGCGTGTCGATGTACTCTGTGTAGACAAGACCGGAACGATCACAGAAAATAAAATGGTCGTGGAGACCGTATCCACGCTGCCTCCCTACGAAGCAGACAAATCCTATCCTCCTATTGACGAATTACTAAGCGATTTTGCTTCCGCACAGTCCGCTGACAATATCACCATGGAAGCCCTGCAGGCTTTCTTTACGCATCCCGGTTCTGCCAGACCGATCTCAGTTACAGGATTTTCGTCTGCTTATAAATACAGCAGTGTGACTTTTGAGGATCATGCTTATGTGCTTGGTGCTCCTGAGTTTATCCTGAAAGAACAGTTTGCTGCATACCGCGAAGAGATTGAAGAACATACCGGAAAGGGATTTCGTGTGCTGGTTCTTGCCTCTTATAAAGGAGAACCGGACGGTCAGGCACTCATTGCACCCATAATTCCGCTGGCCCTTGTCGTGATCGCAAACAAGATCAGGAAGGATGCAGACAAAACATTCCGCTATTTTCATAATCAGGGTGTGGATATTAAAGTCATCTCCGGTGATAATCCTCTCACGGTTTCGGAAGTTGCCACACAGGCCGGCATCCACAATTCTGACAGATATGTGGACGCTTCTACGCTGGAAACGATGGATGATATCCGTCATGCCGTTCAGGAATACACCGTATTCGGGCGCGTCACACCCGCTCAGAAACGCATGTTTGTCCGAGCGCTGAAGGATGCCGGACATACAGTGGCCATGACGGGCGACGGTGTCAATGACGTTCTTGCGCTTAAAGATGCGGATTGTTCCGTTGCCATGGCGGCCGGATCAGATGCGGCCGCACAGGCCTCCCAGCTCGTTCTGCTTGACAATGATTTCTCTCATATGCCGCAGATCGTCCTGGAAGGACGTCAGATCGTCAATAATATGGAACGTTCCGGCAGTCTGTTTCTTGTAAAGAACATGTTCTCACTGCTGCTCTCTCTGTTCTCTATTATTTTCGGCATGAGTTATCCGCTCAAGCCCGCGCAGCTTTCCATGATCAGCATGTTTACGATCGGTGTGCCCGGATTTTTCCTGTCACAGGTTCCGAACCGTGATCTCATTCAGGGACGTTTTATCACAAATGTTCTGCGCAAAGCTCTGCCGGCTGCCGTAACGGATTTTGTTGTCATAGCCAGTCTGGTCGTATTCGGGGAAGTATTCGATATCAGTTCCTACGATATCTCAACAGCCTGTGCTATTCTGACAGCCATTGTCGGATTTATGATCCTCTATCGCATTATCCAGCCGATGAATAAGTATAAGTGGATCATCTGGGGCGGCTGTGTAGGTGCCATGCTTTTCAGTCTGGTCTTCCTTCGCTGGTTCTTCGGAATCACCACAATGTCCATGCGCTGCGTCATGCTGTTCGTTGTCTTCTCTATTGCGACCGAACCGATCCTCCGGTACCTGATACGGTTTGTTGATTTTTGCAGTGAATACTTCAGCGGTACTGCGAAGATGCCTTCCATCCGGAAAACAATTCCTCTTAAGAAAGTAAAAAACCGCAGATCAGGCAGGAAGAAGCACGGCGTCAGGAAAGTATAATCTTTGATTATTGTAACGAAGCCGGACGGTTATGACTGTCAAAAACAATATTTATAAAATGCAGAAAAGACGGCGATAAACCGTCTTTTCTGCACTATAAACCCAATTATGTACTTACACCGGATAAGCTCCGTTCTCGGTGTCTGCCTTGGAGGCATCCATACCTGTCTTCTGCGCATCGCGGTATTTGAAGTAATCCATCGCAACCTGCGGGAACAGTGCATAGCTGAGTACATCTTCGTCCTGCTCTTTGTAGGCACCGAGTTCTTTCTCGAGAGTTTCAAGCTCGGGAGCGATATCATCAGCCGGACGATGTGTTATCGGCTCTTCGTCACCAAGTGCCTTTTTCTGAAGATCCGGATTGACCGGATCGGTTGTCTCTCCGTAACGGCCTGCAAGAACGTCCTTTGTCTCTTTGGTGATCATTTTATAGCGCTCACCCATGACGACATTGAAGACAGCCTGTGTGCCGACGATCTGTGAAGACGGCGTGACAAGAGGCGGATTGCCGAGGTCTTTACGGACATTCGGAACTTCCTCGAGCACTTCGTAGAACTTGTCTTCTGCATGCTGTGTCGCCAGCTGGCTGGTCAGATTGGAAAGCATGCCGCCCGGAACCTGATAGACGAGCGTCTTGATATTGACGCCGAGGTTTGTCGGATTGAGAAGACCGTCTTTCAGGCACTGATCACGGTACGGACGGAAATAATCGGCAACTTCTTCAAGCTTCCGGAGACTAAGTCCGGTATCATACGGTGTACCGCGGAACGTCTCTACCATAACTTCTGTCGCCGGCTGTGATGTGCCGAGGGCAAACGGGCTCATGGCAGTATCAATGATATCCACACCTGCCTCTACAGCCTTCAGATACGTCATAGAGGCCACTCCGGAGGTGTAGTGCGTATGGAGTTCGACCGGAAGGTCTGTCGACTCTTTAAGGGCCGTTATGAGCTCTGTAGCGCGATACGGAAGAAGAAGACCTGCCATGTCTTTGATGCAGATCGAGTCCGCACCCATTTCTTCGATAGCTTTTGCTTTCTTCATCCAGTAATCCAGTGTATAGGAGTCGCCCAGTGTGTAGGAAAGAGCGACCTGAGCTTCTGCATGTTCCTCTTTCTTTGCTGCGCGTACACAGGACTCCAGATTGCGCAGATCGTTCATGCAGTCAAAGATACGGATGATATCGATTCCGTTTTCTACGGATTTTCTTACAAAGTATTCCACGACATCATCAGCATACGGACGATATCCCAGAATGTTCTGTCCGCGGAACAGCATCTGCAGTTTTGTCTTCTTAAAGCCGGCACGCAGCTTGCGAAGTCTCTCCCACGGATCTTCCTTCAGGAAACGCAGGCAGGCATCAAATGTTGCCCCGCCCCAGCATTCTACCGCGTGATAACCGACTTCATCCATCTTTTCTATGATCGGAAGCATTTCTTCCGTGGGCATTCTCGTGGCGATCAGTGACTGATGCGCGTCACGAAGGATTGTTTCCATGATTTTTACGGGCTTTTTCTGAATTTCAGCCATCTGCCTGTCCTCCTATTGGCAAATACGTTCTATAAACGAAAGAGTATCAAAGCTTATACGCCAAACACAGCCATAAAGGTTCCGGCGGCAACAGCTGTACCGATTACGCCGGCAACGTTCGGGCCCATGGCATGCATAAGCAGGAAGTTCGTCGGATCTGCCTGTGCACCGACTTTCTGTGAGACACGTGCAGCCATCGGAACAGCAGAGACACCTGCGGAACCGATAAGCGGATTGATCTTACCGTGTGTCAGGGCGCACATGATTTTTCCGAGAATAATACCGCCTGCTGTACCGAATATGAACGCGATCAGTCCGAGAAGGACAATCTTAAGCGTTGTTACATTCAAAAACGCCTCAGCACTGGTCGTAGCTCCCACAGATGTTCCGAGGAATATGACGACGATATACATGAGAGCATTAGATGCTGTTTCAGTAAGCTGTTTTACAACACCGGACTCACGGAAAAGATTGCCAAGCATCAGCATACCGATAAGCGGTGCAGTTGACGGAAGAATGATACAGACAACTGTCGTGATGATGATCGGAAACAGGATTTTCTCCAGTTTGGAAACCGGGCGCAGCTGCTCCATTTTGATCTTCCGCTCTTTTTCAGTTGTCAGCAGTTTCATGATCGGCGGCTGGATGATCGGAACCAGAGACATATAGGAATAGGCCGCCACGGCAATCGGTCCCATCAGCTGAGTCTGTCCCAGCTTTCCGCAAAGGAAAATGGAAGTCGGTCCGTCAGCTCCTCCAATGATAGAAATAGCTGCTGCGGCTTTGCCGTTAAAGCCAAGGAAGATAGCCAGAAAATAGGCCATATAGATTCCGAGCTGTGCTGCCGCACCCAGCAGGAATGAAATCGGATTAGCGATCAAAGGTCCGAAATCCGTCAAGGCACCCACACCCATAAAGATCAGGGATGGCAGGATAGACCATTCATCCAGCGTAAAGAAGTAATGTAATAGACCGCCGGCATGAGAGATTCCTGCTTCATCGACGAACGGAAGCGACATAATGTCCGGATAGATGTTGACCAGCAGCATACCAAAGGCGATCGGCACCAGAAGAAGCGGTTCAAATCCGTGTTTGATGGCGAGGTAAAGAAATATAAAGGCCACGCCGATCATAACGAAATTGCCCCAGGTAATATTAAAAAATGCTGTCTGGTGAAGCAGATTTCCCAGAGTTTGCAATATCATTTCCATGTTAAATCCTCCGTATCAAACGGTTCCTCCCGGTTATATCAGGAAAGTGTTGCCAGCACATCGCCGGACTCAACAGCGTCACCGACTCCTACCTGGAAAGACTGAATGGTACCGCCTTCCGGTGCGACTACTGGTATTTCCATTTTCATGGCTTCGAGGATCAGGACTGTATCTCCGGAAGCAACCGTATCTCCGACATTCTTTTCAAGCCGGACGATTTTACCCGGTACAGAGGCCTTGACCGGTGTTCCGCCGCCTGCCGGAGCCGGTGCGGGCGCAGGTGCTGCTGCAGGTGCAGGTGCTGCTGCCGGAGCCGGTGCAGGTGCAGGTGCTGCTGCCGGAGCCGGTGCAGAAACCGCATTCGGCACAGTTCCCTCTTCTACGGTGACCTTATAAACATTGCCGTTAACTGTAATCGTATATGCTTTCATGGATGAATCCTCCTATTAATTCAATATGTCTTTGAAGATAAATAAAATGATCAGACACGTTTCCATACGGAACGGCCTCTTCTGCGAACTGAGCGCACCACATAACCAGATGGAGACGGTGCTTCTTCTGAGGCAGCAGCTATAGCCGCAGCAATTACTGCTGCTATTTCTTCTTCCGAATTCGCAGCATCTGTGTTTTCCGGAATATTATCCCGGATTGATGCCTGTTCCGCTACAGGAACTACAGCCGGATCCTGCTTTGTTTTTTCAACAGTACTCTCTTTCTTTTTCGGAGTAAGGAAACGGAAGAGAGATATGATGAACATGAGGAATATCAGCACTACGAACACTACAATAAGACCTACTGCCATGTTCTGACCCGCCTGTGTCATCTTTTCAGCCATGGAATACCGTATATTCATGACATAATTGACAGGCGTCGTCGACTCTTTGTCCTTGTTCAGATAAATCACGACATCGGACAGATAATTTTCAAATTCCACAACAGAATTTACAATGATCTGACCGTTGCCAGCGTCTTCTGCTTCCACTGACTGTACTTCTACAAAATCACCGGTGATTTCTCTGTCCTCATACCAGGAGCGCACCAATATTTCATAGAAGCCGCTGGATCCGCGCACAGACTCCAGCCCCTCATCCGAAATCGTATATACGTTTTCTAGGAACGAGGCTACTTCTGTTTCGATCTCATCATATGTCTCTTCATCGGCAGCATATACCTGCCCTGCAGGAACAACGATCAGAACGAATAGGAGCAAAAGAATAAAAATATTCTTCTTTTTTGTTCTGTTCATATTGCCCGACTCCTTCCTCAGACAGAACCATGTTTTTTATCAGGACGAAGCTCTCTCTTGGTAAAGAGCATGTCCATGGCACCTATAAGATACTTACGTGTCTCCGAAGGAGAAATGATCGTATCCACGTATCCACGTGCGGCAGCGGATGCGGCACTGTTCTGCAGTTCCTCATACGCAGCGGCCGTTTCATTGACTTCCTGCATTGTACCGCCGGAGCACAGAATCTTGGCTGCAGAACGGGAATCCATCATTCCGATCTTAGCTCCGTCCCAGGCAAATACAAGATCTGCTCCCACAGACTTACTGTTCATAACAAGGTAACTGCTGCCATATGCCGTGCCGGTGATCACATTCACTTTTGGGGTATTGGCATTGGCAAACGCATAGGTAAGCCGGCTGACTTCATCGGCCAGACGCTTTTCGTTGTCCTTATCTGCTGCAAAACCGGCCGTATTGGTCAGCGTGACAACAGGAATGGAAAACGCATCGCAGAAATTGAGAAATCTTGTTGCTTTTCTGGCTCCGTCAGCACTGATGACTGTATCAAATTCCCTGCGTACCGCTCCCTCTTCATCATATGCAATATGGCGGTTTGCGATAACACCGACAGAATATCCGTTCAGACGGATCAAAGCCGTGACCATATCTTCTGCATAGAAAGGTTTCGACTCGAACACAAAGCCGTCATCGCTGATGCGGTTCAGCATCAGTACCGGATCATCAATACAGGCTGCCAGATCATCCAGGACAAGATTCGGATCTGCGGTACTATCCGCAGCGCCCATATCATCTTCATTATTGGAAGGAATAGCTGCAACAAGAGCCCGGATGGAAGCAGTGATCTCTTCGGCAGTACCGATCCCGTCAACGGATCCGGCTTCCTCACCCTGCCATACTGCAGAAGCTGTATCGCAGATTTCTTCTGTATTTCCCGGAAGCGCATTCGGAGAACT
>CACZSZ010000129.1 GCA_902783945.1 uncultured Lachnospiraceae bacterium | reverse complement strand
TCTGACCTTTTCACCAAGTAATAAAACGGATCTGATCATCGAATACTTCGTGATGAACCATAATTACAATGTCGGACAGATTGATGCGGCTTTGTTCCATTATGATCAGCCCACGCTGTTTTCGGATGAGTGATCGATACAAAAATACGCGGAAGAACAGAGATGACAGCAGGCCGGTCCTGAAAGGCCGGCTTTTTTGATCTGCATTTGTCGCTTTGGAAACGACACGTAGGATTCTGCCGCCGGCTATACTGTGTACAACAGGAGAGATGCACAGAGTCCGGAAGAGACCGGGCAGAGAGGAGGTACTATGTACGGAGCCATTTTGGGAGATATGATCGGGGCACCCTATGAGTTTGACAGAGGCAATAAAAGCAAAGAGTTCCCGCTGTTCAGAAAGGAATCCCATTTTACGGACGATACGGTCATGACAATCGCGGTAGCGGATGCACTTCTGGAGTCAAGGGACAAAGAGCCGGAAGAGATCCGGGCAGCGGTCGTGCGGTCCATGCAGAAGTGGGGACGGAAATATCCGAACGCCGGATACGGCGGGAAGTTCTACTGGTGGCTGAAGGATAATGATCCGCAGCCGTACGGCAGCTGGGGAAACGGGTCCGCTATGCGGGTCTCGTCTGCAGGATGGCTGTTTAACACGCTGGAAGAAACCAGGAAGGCAGCACGTCTGACAGCGGAAGTGACACACAATCATCCGGAAGGGATCAAAGGAGCAGAAGCCACAGCCGCGGCAATCTTCCTGGCATGGACCGGAAGTACCAAGGAAGAAATCAAAGCGTACATCATCCGGGAATTCGGTTATGACCTGTCCCGCACTTGCGATGAGATCCGTCCTGGGTATCATCATATGGAGAGCTGCCAGCAGACTGTCCCTGAAGCCATCACGGCATTTCTGGAGGGAAATGGCTTTGAGGATGTGATCCGGACGGCTGTTTCCCTAGGCGGTGACTGCGATACGCTGACCTGTATCGCCGGCGGGATCGCGGAAGCGTTCTACGGTGTGCCGGAGGAGCTGAAGGCAGAATGCCGGAAGCGCCTGCCGGAAGATATGCGGGAAGTGCTGGATCGGTTCGCAGAAAAACGCCAGATATAGCGAAATACTATATTACGGGCTTACAGATGATGGGGACATAATAATGGAAGGCCGCCGGAATGGCGGCCTCTTGTAATAGTATAAAAAACGGAAAGAGCGTCATCCTTTATTCTGTAATAACTCTTGTCGGAATCAGCAGGAATAGTTATTATTTGTATAAAAGAGAAAAGCTCTTTTAACACAGGAGTCTTATCCTATGATCTGCTTAACTACTTCGATAGAAAGATCCTTATGTTGCTGAGGTAAACGATTAAGTTTCACCTCTTGCCGTAACCAATGAGAGTACACCGCCAGCCGTAAACAACGGCGATACAGCTTCTGCGGAAAACATGTGGGTTTGCCCGGAATGCAGTATAGAGAATAGGGGAAACCTCTGTTCGATGTGTGGTAGTCCCAGACCATAGAATCACCATAAACGGAAAGGAGAAGCCATGGAAAAGTATACGGCATTGGAGCAGGCGATTAATGACTCTACACTTGTTATTATTACTGACAGTATATCCACACAAAAAGAGCTGAACAAAGTGTACAGCAAATACAAAATCCTTCCAGGAAAACAGAAACGGTATTCCAACTACTATTCAAATGAATTCCTGGGTCACACTGTACCGGAAATGTACGCCTTCATGAAAGATAAACTGAAAGTAGACAACTACAGTTTTAACGAAGGACAATTGAAAAATGAAAAACTCATGCTTTCAGAACCTGATCTTTATTACAAAGAAGAAAGCTTCAATTCAGGTGATACAAATATATGTTTTATTCTCGGCCATTCGGGCAGCGGAAAATCCATGATGGCAAGAACTCTTGAGGGGGAAGATATCAATCATGTCGAGCTTGATGACCTGCTCCTCACTAAAGATCATTTCACCATGGATGAGCTGAAGGACTATTCGGATATGCTGTTCAGCTTCTTTGAAGGCGAGGGGGCAAAATACTATATCGGTATTGAGGAGAGAGACAGCATCCCCAAGGAAGAATACGAAGATAAGGTATTTATAGACTTCGTTCAGTATGCAATGGATTATGCAAAGAAGCATACGGAAAAGAAATATATTGTAGAAGGGATCTGGATCTATCTCTATTTCGATGACCCTTCCGTATTTCAGGATTATGCAGTATTTATCAAGGGAACATCTTTCCTCAAATCCAAGATCCGGGTGATGAAGAGAGAGATGCACAGAGACAGGGAAACACTGCAGGGCAGAAAGCAGATGTTCGGAAGAGAATCCAGAAACTATTTTCTTGATGAGGACAAGATCAACAGTTAT
>CACZSZ010000128.1 GCA_902783945.1 uncultured Lachnospiraceae bacterium | reverse complement strand
CAGCGCGATCCCGCAGATGTTCCGGTATTTGTATTTTTTGACTTTCCTGAAAACGGTTTTCTGGTACAGAACAGAAAGCTGATTGACGACGTAAGCCATGACGATCGCGATGAAAACGGGCTTAAAGTAACCCAGAATGACCCGGATCACATGAAAAATACTGCCGAGATTTAATAAAACGGCCAATACAAGAACAATAATGCAGCCGGCTATCGTCAGAGAATACCAGGGTCTGTCAGACCATTTTTTCCAGAACATCGATACTCCTTCTTAATAACAGTTCAAAATATTCCAGCAGTACACGGAGTCATTGAAAAGAATCCTTTACGGGAAAGTATTATATCACGTATTTTACGGAAACAGAATACAGCTTGTGTAGGTGATCGTCAGTTTTCCGTAATAATAGGGGATCCCGGACTGGGAACAGACTTCGCTGACATTCAGTCCGCAGGCTTCCATCGAGGAAAAAGTTTTTCCGGGGAAACGGCACGGTTCATCCGGGCAGGTGCATTTCGGACAGAGTGTGCAGGTTCCGGCAGAAAGCGGAAACATGTCGATCCCGGGGTCTTCTTCATAAAGTCTGTTTACAAGAGCGGTAAAGCGCTGTTTGTGGAGCTGTTCGGTCTCCATCATGGCTTCGCCGTCGAATTCATCTTCCAGATCGGCAGTAGACTGTACGATCAGTCCTGTGCTGTATTTTCTCATTTTTTCTTCAAGCTCTTCGAGGGTGCCGCAGTGAGGCGGACAGCGCCAGTTTTTTCCATACATCATACATTTGCCGGAGGCGCACATGTCCCGGACTTCCGGATGAAGGATCAATGCGGGTGCGTTCAATGGACCGTTGTGTTCGAAACCGCATTCTTCCGCGATCTTTGACGCCTGTGATACGTATTCGCTCATAAATATACCTCCTTGAGCTTTCAGCGTTCCGATGCCTTATTATGGTTCGAAACAGTTAAAAACTTCAACTGTTTTTTTTCTTTCCAGGGGGCGGTATCCAGAATGTAGCCGCAGCCGCTTTTCAGATACCATTCATAAAAGGTCCGTTTTTCTTCGGAAAAGCGTTCCATGACCGCCATGGCTGTTCCGCCGTGCGCGACAATGATCCGTACGGGATCATCGGACGGGCAGGCAGTTTCTTTTTCATCGGATATCCATTCATTCACCAGATCCTCAAAAGCCGCACAGACTCTGTCGCAGAACTCGTCCGTGGATTCTCCGCCGGGACAGCGTCCTCTGCACATGCCGTCGACCCAGGTCCGGTAATCAGGATCGTCTGCCATGTCATCAGCGCTGCGGCCTTCAAAGACGCCGAAATCCATTTCCGAAAGTCCGGGGATCACCTGTTGTTCCGCTTCCGGGAAAATGCAAAAAGCAGTTTCTTTTGCGCGGATCAGCGGTGAAACGTATACGGTTTTCGGAGAATAACCGGCTTTTTCCAGTTTGTTTTTCCCGGTTTCCGATAACGGAATATCCGAAATGCCCTGGTATTTTCTCTCCGGCATCCAGGCTGTTTCTCCGTGGCGGATGATCTCAATCTTCATAGGCTTTTTCCTGTATCCGGGGCAGTGATTCCGGGTCTCCTTTTAAGACCTGCGGCAGGCCGCAGATCACGCGGATCACGAGATCCGCCCGTTCGGCAAGGAGAATGGAGAGCCGTCCTGCGGCTTCCCGTCTGCGTCTGGCTTCTTTTTCTACCGGGACAACGCCGGCTCCCTGCTCGGAGGCGATGACGACTTCTTTTCCGGCGAGTTCGTCGGCAAGCAGAACCAGGTCCTCAGCATCGGCAGCCAGTGCTTCTGCATTGTTGATGCATCGAGCCTTAAAATCCTCTTCCGAAAGATGAAGAAGACGGCAGATATAGTCTTTTTTTCCTGAAAACATGGGTCCGGTCACAAAGATCATGAGAGCAGTACCTCCAGGTATTCGGCAGCCAACAGAGCAATGAGCGCCCACTGTTCCGCACGGACCAGGAACCATCCGGCAAGATCGCCGGAGAGGCCTCCGAACTGGCGGCGGCACATGGAATAATAATAACGGAAAACGATCCAGATGGCAGCTGTCATAAAGATGCCGCAGGAATCGAACAGACACAGCAGAACGCTCAGCACGATGGCGAGCACGGCAAGGATCTTTGAGACCCGTTTTTTATCGGCAGAAGTTGCAAACGTGTGCGCAAGGCCGGTATTTTTTGCAAGCGGGAAAGTTGCCACTGCAAGGCCGGAAAGTGTGCGCGACAAAACAAAAGTGATCAGAAGCGGGAGAGGCCGGTACTTCGGCAGCACGCTCCAAAGCGCAAAAAGCAGAATGAAGTAGCAGCAAAGACGGATCACGGCGAAAGATCCGACATGCGGGTCTTTTAAGATCTCCTGTTTCTTTGCAGGTTCTGCATGGCTTGCAAGGGCGTCGATGGTATCGGCGAATCCGTCAATGTGGATCCCTCCGGTGATCAGAACCGGAATGAT
>CACZSZ010000127.1 GCA_902783945.1 uncultured Lachnospiraceae bacterium | reverse complement strand
GATGAAGGCCTTGTTGACCATATCCATTTCCTTCTGGCAGTCGCCGTAGGTGAAATCCATCTCCTTGCCGCCAATGATGGCCGGCAGGTTCTTCAGATCGTTCGGCACGACCCAGTCCAGCGTGATGTTGGAGAAGGGTGCCTGTGTGCCCCAGCGGCTCGGCGTGTTGACGCCGTACACGAAGGACTGCACGCACTGCTTGACCTCTTTTTGGGTCAGATTGTCGATCTTGACGAACGGAGCCAGATAGGTATCAAAAGAAGAAAATGCCTGTGCGCCAGCCCACTCATTCTGCATGATACCCAGGAAATTGACCATCTGGTTGCATAGCGTGGACAGATGATTGGCCGGGGAAGAAGTGATTTTGCCCGGTACGCCGCCCAGTCCTTCCTGGATCAGCTGTTTCAGACTCCATCCGGCACAGTACCCGGTCAGCATGGACAGGTCGTGCAGATGGATCGCCGCGCTGCGGTGTGCTTCGGCGACTTCATCGTCGTAGACTTCTGACAGCCAGTAGTTCGCTGTGATCGCGCCGGAGTTGGACAGGATCAGTCCGCCGACGGAATATGTCACAGTGGAATTTTCCTTGACGCGCCAGTCATTGATCTTCAGATAGTTGTCCACCAGATCTTTGTAGTTCAGGAGGGCGGAGTTGATATTTCTGACTTTCTCCCGCTGTCTTCGGTACAGGATATAGGCCTTGGCGACATCCGCATAACCGGACTCGGAAAGAACCTTTTCCACACTGTCCTGAATGTCTTCGACCGTGATCTTTTCATCCTGGATTTTATTTGAAAAATCGGATGTGACATGAAGTGCGATCAGCTCGATCACGCTTGGATGATACTGCTTCTCACACCCCACAAACGCCTTGGTGATGGCGTCACTGATCTTGCTGATCGAGAAATCCACGACCTTTCCGTCTCTCTTGACTACCTGGTACATAATAACCCCCTTCAAACCCTCATCAATTATCTCTGTCCTGCTTCGCCCTCAGGCTGCCGGACAGATATCTTCCGCCTTATCTGCAGGACCGCCGGATGCTGTCTGCAGAGCCTCTCTCGAACGTGCATAGTCACCTTACCACGAGGTCTGAGAGGTGTCAATATCTTGTGCAGATGTTTTGAGAAAAACTATATCTTGTGGTTTTGGAGGAAGACGCAACATTCGGACAACGTACTTGCCGCGCCGAAATTGTTCAGAATTTTTAATTTCCCCGCATGTGCCGTCCGCCATAAAAAACCTCTGAGAACTCCTGTTCTCAAAGGTTTTTCAGCTACTTCACGCAATCCGTTTTTTCCGAACCCGGCACGAATTTTCAGATATTATACTTGTCTGAAAACATCTCCCGCTTACGGCATGTTTCTGTCAGACCCCGCGGAGCTGTGTATTCGGAACAAATGCCGCAGCAATACGCCGATATTCTTCCATTTCTTCTTCATCCGGTGCATGAAGATTTCCGTACGGCACCGTATCTCTGTCCGTAAAGCATTGCAGATAATAAGCCTGTGCTCCCGCGATCCACTGTCCGATCGCTTCAAAATCGTCCGCCCGGTGGAATTCCCTGACGACCGTCGTGCGGAATTCATATGCCGGCGCTCCTTCCATGAGAAGCCGTACGCTCTCCCGCACCCGGGACAGATCAAATTCCGCGAGCCCTGCCGTCTGAGCGTATCGCGCCGGACTGTTTTTGATATCCATGGCCACGTAATCCGCAAGCTCTTCTTCCAGGATCTGCCTCAGTACTTCCGGATGATTTCCGTTCGTATCCAGTTTGGTCATGAATCCCATATCGCGTATTTTCCGGAGCAGATCCGGCAGATCCCCGTGCAGACAGGGTTCGCCCCCCGTGACCGCGACACCGTCCAGCAGACCTTTCCTTTTTTCCAGAAACGCGAACAGCTCTTCTTCGTCCATGACCGGCCTGGCACTTCCGTCAGCCAGTTCGAAATTGTGACAGAACGGACACCGGAAATCACAGCCTCCCAGAAAAACCGTACAGGCTACATGCCCGGGAAAATCCAGCAAGGTCATTTTCTGCAGTCCGTATATTTTCATATTATTGTTCCTTTTCTATCCGTACCTTATATTTGTTTTTATATTTATCTTTTACTCCCGGGTTTTGTTCCCAAACCGGCAGTCAACCCTGCACCGCTGTCAGTATATGCATATTGCGCAATGCGGCATCACTGATCCTGTCGTTGACCGAGTAGGCATGTTTTTCCAGATCCCCGCAGACAGCTTCGGTCAGTTCCTGCCCTTGCAGTTCCTCGATCACGTCAGCGGCAATTCCTTCGATCACGTCATACTTCTCTGCGGCTGTTGTCTCCTCATTATCTGTTGTCAGCAGATATTCCAGCAATTCTGCCTCCAGAGCCAGTTTCGGCAGTGCTCTCAAAGCGCGGAAGCTCCATTTGTAATACGGCATATATACCTGATTAAGCAGGAAGATCGTCTCCATCGTGCTTTTTACAAATTCCGCCGCTGCCAGCTGCGCCGCTGCCTCCTCCCCGTGCCGAATACAGCGCATATAATTATACTGTCCTGACTGAGCCATCAACAGCAGATGCCCGGCCATTTTCTTTTTCCGGATATCTTCCGGCCAGTGAGCGATCCTTTCACGTATGCGGGTGA
Source organism: uncultured Lachnospiraceae bacterium (assembly GCA_902783945.1). Lineage (GTDB taxonomy): Bacteria > Bacillota > Clostridia > Lachnospirales > Lachnospiraceae > Bilifractor. Next base: position 1,191 of record CACZSZ010000127.1, on the reverse strand, counting down.
CCTCTCCGTACCCGTCTGTCCAGATCTCGCCGTTCACAGCCTCCGCAAGGGCATGGGAGGGCGCACTCAGCCACTGGTGCAGTGTCAGCATACCATCTTCCGACCCTGTCTTTTCTTTAAAAAATCCCGCCGTCCGCAGCACGCCGCGCCGGGCTCCGCCGACCGGCTGGATCACCGGCCTTGTGAATCCCTCAAATTCCCTCGGCAGTTTCGCATAGGCACGCTCCAGCTGAAAAGCCGTCCGCCTGTCTACGACATCCTCGCCCGGAAGGAACAGACAGAATCCCGGTTCAAAATCATGATCTTGTGAGACTTCGTCATCATACCCGAAACATTCCGAACCACTGCCCGTCAGCCCCGCGGCCAGATACGGAATCAATTCCGGAAACTGATCCCGGAGCATCGGCTCACCATACGTTTTATAGAATTCTCTGGAAAGCTCCATTCCATTCATCGTTTTCCATTTCTCCTTAGTCTTCCGATGCCCTGCGGTATATTTTTTCCGCCTGTTCCTGCAGCTCTTCCGCTGCCATAAAGAAACCATAATAAGAAAACGCCGGGGCGCATTTTTCGCAGACAAACGCATAATATCCGTCACGCGGAACCGACGGTGTCTGCAGCAGATAGTAGGCCGTATCCAGCAAGGTTTCGATTTCCTTCTCTGCCGCTTCGGGACCGTCCCGGCTTTCCAGCGCATCCGCCATATTAAGATACGTAACAGCCTGCTCCAGTTCTCCGTTCGGCACACAGCGCATCTGCTCCAGCGCCTTTTCATATAGAGAAAATGCACGGCCGTACCAGATCGTTTTTTCCTGCTCCGCTGCCTTTTCTTTTGCCACAGCTGCACAGGTCAGCGCCATATTGTTGTACAGCCCGCCAAGCAGCTGCGGATCTGCTCCCGCATCGGCAGAATTGCAGTCCTGTGACTCATACACGGCCCTGGCTTTTTCGAACAGCTCCATAGCCTTCTCATTTTCACCGAACGCGTTGCAGGCTGTTGCCGCATTAACATACGTCGTGCCTGCACTGATGCTGTCTTCGAAATCCATTTTTTTCAGCAGGCACAGTGCTTCCTCAACATTTTCCAGAGCCGCTCCGCGATTTCCGGTCTTCCGGAAATGCCCGATCAGTTCGTTCCGGAGCAGCAGCTGTCCCCGCAGATCCCGGCCCTGCATCGCTTCTTCCAGCCAG
>CACZSZ010000126.1 GCA_902783945.1 uncultured Lachnospiraceae bacterium | reverse complement strand
GTCATCATCCTCTGTGCCGTTCCTATGACCAGACTGTATTACCACGATCCGGCAGATCCTGTTTTCATGATGACAGTCTGGGGATTCCGTATCCTGCCGCTCTGTATGCCACTGAGCATCATCCTCATGCATTTTACCTGCTACGGACAGGCCTCCAATAAACTGGGTCTGGTACATCTGCTGAGCCTGCTGGACGGCGTGGTATGTGTGGCAGGCTTTACCGCACTGCTGATCCGGTTTATCGGGATCAACAGTGCGTATATCGCAAACGTTCTGAACGGGATCGTTACGACGCTGGTGATCATAGGTTACGCATGGATCAGAAAGAAGCATTTTCCGCGGAATATGGAAGAATTGATGGTCATACCGGACGACTTCGGTGTGCCGGCGGACGAACGCATGGATCTGAGCGTGAAGACTATGGAAGATGTTGTAAGTATCTCCGAGCAGGTGCAGCATTTTTGCCTTTCGCGTGGTATCGATTCCAGGCGTGCCGCTCTGGCAGGCCTTTCCATGGAGGAGATGGCAGGCAATATCATAGATCATGGTTTTACGAAGGATCATAAAAAGCATTCTGTAGATGTGCGTGTAGTACATAAAGATGAAGACGTGATCCTGCGCATCAAGGATGACTGTATTCCCTTCAACCCGGGTGAGAGACAGGAGATGACCGAGGGGGATGATATCATAAAAAATATCGGTATCCGCATGGTTTTCAAAATCGCGCAGGATATACAGTATCAGAACATTCTCGGACTTAACGTGCTCACGATCAGGATATAGACAGAATTCCTGAAGATATCATGTGTCTTCAGCTGAACCTGGCGGCATCATTACGGCATAAGCAAGCCAGTATCCTGCAATAGGAGAGAGCCCGAATCCCATGAATGGAACCGGATATCTTCCGGTCAGTATAAACAGGATCGTCACCATATAATATATTGCCAGGCTAAGCAATGGCCGGCTTTTCTGTTTACAGTAACCATATCCAAAGAAAAGAGGAATTATTAAAAGCACTGCCCATCCGATCGTCAACCATAGTTCGGATATATTCCCGAGCATCGTGAGGATTCCTTCGCTGTAAGGCACCGGCAGGATTTCTGCCGGTATGAATAGACATATTCCTGCCAGAATGCAAAAACATAATAACATCCCTGCCTTCCATTTTCGATTTGTGTCACGCTGCCAGATAAGTGGCAGTGTCCCGGCGCAAAAGCCCGTCAGCTGGGATATATCCGGCTGAAAACACAGGATTGCAGCAGCACAGATTATAAAAGGATATGGAAACTTCATTCGATATAAAATAATGATCAGTGCCGGGAGAACCAGCATGGATGCATTGATACTTATTACACCGAGATCCAGCCATCGTCTGACACCTTCCGTGCCATGACCAAACAGTGTGGCCGCCAGAAGAATAAGAAGCAGAACAACCCAGATATACACAGGAACCTGCAGCGCAAAGTGCCGCAGCAGCCACGCCGCCAATGCGAATATCAGCCATGCCGCCAGCTGCAGTCCGCAGCGTACAGGCGGTTCATGTCCCGCGATCATTGCAAATACTCCCGACAGAACAGCAGGGAGTATAATAAGTGCAGGCTTAACTATTGTATTTTTTTCAAAGTGTCTGTCAGAAGCATTCATAATTATAACGGATACCATTGCTCACATGATCATGAGCATATTTTTTTCTGTCCTTGTATCCAATATACGGACTCTTTTATGGTTTTTCAAGGACAGCGGGTCTTGATGAGGAGGTGACCCATGCCGGATTAATTATTCATTCTTTTTTTTTGACAGGCTAATAAACATTAGCTACAATGTAGCTAACAAACATTAGCCGGCGGGGAGGGTGCAATGTCAACTAAAGAAAGAATACTGGATGCGGCTTTATCATTATTTGCCCAAAACGGGTATGATGGGACAAGCGTAGAACAGATTGCTAATGCTGTCGGGATCAAAGCTCCGTCTCTTTACAAACACTATAGGGGGAAAGAGGATATTCTGAATGCGCTGATCGATTCTGCCGAAATGCGATATGAGGAAATGTTCGGATCTGAAAAACATGTCGGGAAGATCCCGGAGAGCTGTGAAGAATTTATAGAGGTGACCATGGAAAGGATCGCGTTCACCATGCGGGATCCGATCATCCGGAAAACACGGATGCTTCTTGTACAGGAACAGTTCCGGAATGAAAGAATTTCCGAGGTCACTACCATGCATCAGCTGGATGGAATTCAAGGGATGTTTGCGAAGATCATTAAAGGAATGATGGAAAAAGGGATCGTGAAAAAGGATGATCCGGCGCTTCTTTCTGTAGAACTTACGGCTCCGGCAGTTCTGCAGATCGCCAGATCAGACAGACAGCCGCAGTGTGAAAAAGAAGCTTTGGAGAGCATCGAGAAGCATCTGAGGCACTTCTGTGATATATATATGGAAACAAAGAAGTCTAAAAAGGAAGGTTGATCATAAATGAAAAAGTGTTTCTCTATTTCCATGGCGGTCCTCTGGGGTATAGTATTTTCGCAGGCAATGCAAAGCACGGCTCTTGGTATCTGTATGGGAGTGTTCATGGGAATTGCTTTTGGACTGTTTGACTCAGGCCGATGTTTTACTTCTGCAGCCAATGTGTATCGAAAAAAGGAGAAAGAAGAAAAACTGGAAAGGATGGATAATAAATGAAGATACTGGTTTTGAATGGAAGTCCCAAACAAGAGCTGAGTGATACCATGCACATAACTCGTGCTTTTCTGGACGGTATGAAAGAAGCAGCGCCGCAGGATATACATATCATCCATGTGATCGACAGACACATCGAATACTGCACCGGTTGTTTTGCCTGTATGAGAAATGGCGGAGTGTGTATCCATGATGACGACATGCGGGCTATACTGCAGGAAATCCTGGCAAGCGACCTGCTGATCTGGAGTTTTCCGCTGTACTGCTACGGAATGCCTGCATCGCTGAAAGCTCTTCTGGACCGCACACTTCCCTTGTCCGGCATGGCAATGCAGAAGGTCGGCGACAGATATGAGCATGTCGAACAGGCGGATTTTTCTCACCTTAAATATTTGATGATCTGCGGCTGCGGCTTCCCCAACAGCAGACATAATTTTGAGCCTGCAGTTGCTCAATTTAAGTTGTGTTTCCCTGAAGATCACACGATCATTACCGTCCCGGAAAGCCCAATGTTCAATGCGCCGGAAGCAGCAGCTGTGACTGTGCCAAGGCTTGCATTGATCAAACAGGCCGGATGGCAGTATGCTGAAAAAGGAGAGGTCGACAGGACGCTGCTGGCGGAGATCACATCTCCCATGATTCCCGAGGAACAATACGCTGCCATCGTCAACAACGGCGTGTGATGAGGAGAAATGAACATAAATCTGACCGTGTTTTTCGAAGATCCATTCTGGGTCGGCCTCTTTGAGCATATCG
>CACZSZ010000125.1 GCA_902783945.1 uncultured Lachnospiraceae bacterium | reverse complement strand
CCTTATCGGTGCGTTGGCTATTTTATTCCGATGATAATTGGTCAAAATGACCCGATGCTGAATGGTTAAAATCGCCCGACGCTAACACCGGTAATGGCCGGCAATAAAAAAAGAGAATATTAGGCCAAAAATCATGTCTTGTTCTGGGTAGTTTATGGAGCCGGTAATGGCCGGCAATAAAAAAAGAGAATATTAGGCCAAAAAATATGTCTTGTTCGGGAAAAATTATGGAGCCGGGAATGGCCGACAAATAAAAAAAGAATATTAGGCCATAAAACATGTCTTGTTCCGGGTAGTTTACGGAGCCGGTAATGGCCGGCAAATATAAAAGAGAATATTAGGCAAAAAAAATGTCTTGTTCGGGAAAGCTTACGAAGCCAGGAATGGCCGGGAGAGAAGAAAGGGAAAATCAGGCGTACACCGGCAGGATACTCTGGTATATCCGTTTCCTCTATGTTAGAATAAACCATATAAATCAAGTCGTATTTCATCTCTCGCAGTGTTCGCTGTATCAGGCGGAATTCTCCGCAGAAATCTTTGCTCTTAAATCTAACAACGGGCAGGGATACTCGATATATGTTCCTGCCAAACGTTGTTTTTTCGGGATGAGGAACGTATACGGCAAAAAGGTGCGAAGAACTATCCATAAGAGATGGATGAAGGTAAGAGAGTATTGAAGCGTTATTTCAGAAGGGAGATCGTTTCCTTGAATATATATCTGATCGGGATCGGATGCGGGACCGGAAGTCTTACAAAAGAAGCTGCTGATATACTGAGCCGGGCAGAGTTTCTGATCGGTGCCGAGCGTCTGATCGGCATGTTTCCGGACAGTTTTGAAAAGAAAGCGGCGACACGGCCGGAAGAGATCCTTTCTGCCATACAGCAATTTGAAAAACAGAATTCCGGGAGACCGGAAAAGACTGCCGGGCAGGGAAACATCAGCGTTCTGTTCAGCGGTGACAGCGGGTTCTATTCGGGCACGCGCCGGCTTCTTCCGCTTCTGGAAGGGTATGAAGTGAAAATCCTGCCCGGCATTTCCAGCCTGCAGCTGTTATCGGCACGCTGCGGACGTCCCTGGCAGGAATGGAGACTGTGTTCTGCCCATGGCCTGGACTGTGATGCTGTGAAGGAAGTATGCGGAGGCAGGCCGGTATTTTTTCTCACGGGAGGAAAACTCGGTCCGTCACAGCTCTGTGAACAGCTGAAAGAAGCAGGGTTGGATGCACTGCCGGTTGTCGTCGGAGAGAACCTGGGAACAGACGGGGAAAAAATCCTGAGAGGAACGGCGGGAGAGTTTGCCGGGAAAGAATTTGCGGCTCTCAGCGTGATGCTGGCGGATGCCGCGCCGCGTTTTTCCAGGCGGACACCAGGACTGCCGGATGAGGCATTTGAGAGGACAGAACATGTTCCGATGACGAAACAGTTCGTGCGCGCTGCCATTATGGCAAAACTTGCTCCGGGTATGGAAGAAATCTGCTGGGATGTCGGCACCGGATCCGGAAGTGTGGCTGTCGAACTTGCCCTGCAGGCCGGTGCGGTCTACAGCGTGGAGCGGAATGCCGAAGCACTGGAATTGGCGGAACGGAACAGAAGAGCATTGGGTGCATGGAATCTGCGTCTGGTACAGGGCAGTGCTCCGGAGTCCCTGCGCGGCCTTCCCGCTCCCGATGCTGTCTTTGTCGGCGGAAGCGGCGGAAATCTGCGGGAAATACTGGAACTTGTGCAGAAAAAAAACGGCAGGGCAAGGATCTGTATTTCTGCTGTGACAGTAGAGACACTGTCGAAGGCTGTCACGATTCTGAAAGAACTCGGATATGAGACGGACGCCGTACAGATCGGGATCAGTCAGAGCAGAAAGGCAGCCGGATTACATATGATGACGGCGCAGAATCCTGTCTGGCTGATCTGTGGTGAACCCTCCTTCAGTTCGGGTGAGTGCTTATGAAGCGTTTCATACTGACGGCCATGCACAGCAATGCCGGAAAGACGGTCATGACCTGCACGCTTCTTGAGGCGTTCAAACAACGAAATATCGATGTACGTTCTTTTAAATGCGGACCGGATTATATCGACCCGATGTTTCACAGCCGTGTGCTGGGAATCCCCTGCAGAAATCTGGATCTGTTCCTGCAGGGAAAAGAAAAAATGAAAGAGACACTGTTCGCGCACAGCGGGGAGCTGGCGGTTTTGGAAGGCGCCATGGGGTATTATGACGGTATGGCAGGAACCGATCAGAACAGCGCCTGGGAGATCGCTTCGGCTACAGGAACACCGGCGGTCCTTATCGTGAGACCAAAGGGGGTGGGCGTATCGCTGGCAGCGCAGATCAGAGGCATGATGTCTTTCCGTCCGGAGAGCGGGATCCGCGGGATCCTTCTTTCGGAATGCGGGGAGTCGCTGGCAGGGTACCTTAGGCCGATTCTGGAAAGAGAGACAGGGCTGCCGGTATTGGGGTATCTGCCTGCCATGAAGGAGGCAGAACTGGGGAGCCGTCATCTGGGACTGATGACGGCAGATGAAATCAAAGATCTTTCCGCAAGGATAGCGGCGCTGGCGGAACAGGCGGAAAAGACGATCGATATAGACCGCCTGCTGGATATCGCGGAAACTGCGGAAAATATGGAAAGGATGCCTGAAAGAGAAAGCCGGCCGGCATCTGTCTGCCGCATCGCGGCCGCGCGAGACAGTGCGTTCTGTTTCTGTTATGAGGACAGCCTGGAGGCACTTCGCCGGGCCGGTGCGGAGCTGGTTTTTTTCAGTCCGCTCGAGGACACAAGTCTGCCGGAAAATGTACAAGGCTTATACCTGTGCGGAGGATATCCGGAACTGTATGCGGGGGAATTGTCGCGGAACAGCGGCATGCTGCAGAGTATACGGGACAGCATACGGCAGGGGCTGCCCGTCATAGCCGAATGCGGCGGTTTTCTGTATCTTCAGCGTGAGCTGGAAGATGACCAGGGCAAAGCGTGGCCGATGTGCGGCGTACTGCCCGGGATCGGCTTCCGGACAAAAAAGCTGCAGCGATTCGGATATCATTGGCTTCAGGCAGGAAAGGAATCCATGCTGTTTCGTGCGGGAGAAAGAATTCCCGTTCATGAATTCCATTACTGGGACTGCTCTGTGAACGGAAACGATCTGGTTTCCGTGAAACCGGATGGAAGGCAATGGCCCTGCGCTTTTGCGGATGACAGGATGTATGCCGCATTTCCTCATCTGCATCTCGGCGGAGAAAATCCGCTGGCGGAGCGTTTTGTACAGGCGTGTATAAGGAATACATAGAAAACGATGCTGGGATTGATCATCGGCGGAGCCGGAAGCGGGAAAAGTGAATATGCAGAAAAACTGGCAGTGCGTCTGGCGGAAGAAGCGGGCGGACCGCTGGTGTATCTGGCTACTATGGTATCCGGGAGCGGAGAAGCAGATGCCAGGATCCGGAAACACAGGAAAAACCGGGCGGGAAGAGGCTTTCTTACGATAGAAAAATACACAGGTCTCGCGGATCTTCAGCTCGGAGAGTATACGGAATCGGCAGAAAAGGAAGACGTCAGAAAGAAAGGATGCAGCGGGGAACCGGCCGGGAGCAGAGCGACGGTGCTGCTGGAGGATCTGGGGAATTTACTTGGCAATGAAATGTTCCTCCCGGAAGGGAGAGGAGAGAAGGCTGTTCTGAGCGGGATACGGCATATAGCAGAACAGTGTTTGAATCTGATCATTGTAGCGAACGAAGTATTTTCGGACGGTCAGAAATATGACAAAACAACAAGGGAGTATCTGCACGGACTGGCTCTGATACAGCGGCAGCTGGCGGAAGAAGCCTGTCTGGTGACGGAGGTTATCTGCGGATGTCCCAATCATCTGAAAAATCCGGAGGATATTATATAATGGACACAATCTGGACTGCTTTTGCCATGTTTTCGGCACTGCCTGTGCCGCATACGGAATGGAAAAAGGAAACGATGCGGTTCACAATGCTTGCTTTTCCGCTGATCGGACTGGTCATCGGGCTGCTCTGTATCCTCTGGTCTCTGCTGTGTGAAGTCCTTCTTTTTCCGCCGATTCTCCGGGCAGCCGGACTTTGCGCCCTGCCTGTCCTGGTTACTGGCGGGATCCATCTGGACGGATATGCGGACACGTGGGATGCAAGATCCAGTCACGGCACGGCTGAAAAGAAACAGGAAATTCTGAAGGATCCTCATATCGGCACATTTGCCGTTATTCATATCTGTCTCTATTTTGTTGTTGCTTTTGCACTGTGGACAGCACTTCCGCAGATGCGTTTTCTGCCGGTATTACTGAGTTTCTGTTTGTCCAGGACGCTGTCGGGGATTTCCCTGACCGTATTTGAGATCCGGCCGGGCAGCGGGCTGCTCCGGACATTTGCCGACGGTGCGGAAAAAAAGCAGGTACGCACGCTGCTTACCGGAGCCGCGGTCATCCTTTCGGCAGGCATCTGCCTTGGAGGAGGCTGGCTGATGGTTCCGGCTGCCTTCTTTATATTCTTCCGATACCGGAGTCTGGCGGAGAAATCCTTCGGAGGACTGTCCGGCGATCTGGCCGGCTGGTTTGTCCAGACTGCGGAATTATGGATGCTCGGAGCACTGTGTCTCCAGCAGTTTGCAGGTGCCGTGATATGATTTTTGTGACAGGACCGCTGTATGCGGGTAAAAAGACATATGTGAAAAAGATCCTGGGACTGACAGATGCGGAACTGGCCGGCTGTGCGGTCTGGGATGTGCAGGAACTGGCAGGGACAGCCGGACCGGATGAACTGGCAGAGCGCCTCTGTGAGCATGAGATCGTGATCGCGACAGAAATCGGCGGAGGTGTTGTTCCGGTCGATCCCGATGAGCGTGCACACAGAGAGGCGGCCGGGCGTCTGGCCTGCTGTCTGGCGGACCGGGCCGACTGTGTG
>CACZSZ010000124.1 GCA_902783945.1 uncultured Lachnospiraceae bacterium | reverse complement strand
TTGACCAGATACGGAAGCTCCGTAACGATGATCTGGCTCTTTCCGTTCGGAAGCGTCTCGATCTCCGTGATGGCGCGGACACGGATCTTGCCGCGGCCGGTCCGGTATGCTTCCTCGATCCCGCGGGTTCCCAGGATCTCCGCGCCTGTCGGGAAATCCGGTCCCTTGATGATCTGCATGATCTCGTCAATAGAAGTCTCGCGGTCTTCCTCGATCCGGTTGTCGATGATCTTTACGACGGCGTCCACGACCTCCCGCAGATTGTGCGTGGGAATGTTCGTCGCCATACCGACGGCGATACCGGTCGTTCCGTTGACAAGAAGATTCGGGAACCGTGCCGGCAGCACGACCGGTTCTTTTTCCGTATCGTCAAAGTTCGGTACGAAATCCACGGTATCTTTATTGATATCCGAGACCATTTCCATCGACATTTTCGACAGTCTGGCTTCCGTATACCGCATTGCTGCCGCGCCGTCGCCGTCAACGGAACCGAAATTGCCGTGTCCGTCGATCAGCGGATACCGGAGCGACCACTCCTGCGCCATATTGACGAGAGCGCCGTAGATGGAGCTGTCGCCGTGCGGATGATATTTACCCATCGTATCGCCGACGATACGGGCACATTTTCTGTGCGGCTTGTCCGGTCCGTTATTCAGCTCGACCATGGAATGCAGGATACGCCGCTGCACCGGCTTCAGACCATCCCGGACATCCGGAAGTGCCCTCGCCGCGATCACGCTCATCGCGTAATCGATGTACGAGTCCTCCATCTTCTTTTTCAGGTCGACATCTTCAATTCTGTCAAAAATTCTGTCGTCCATGTATCGTCCTCTCATTCTTACCAGTTATTGTCTGCAGAAAAACGGTATTATCCTGATGTGTCTACGCGTTCTTGATAGATTTTCCTGAAGGCTGCGTCCTACACAGAAGGATGATACTGTAATTGAAAAATCGTTATATATCAGATGTCAAGGTTCTGCACATCCTTGGCGCGTTCCTCGATAAATTCACGCCGCGGCTCGACCTTGTCTCCCATCAGCGTCGTGAAAGTCAGATCGATCTCGGAAGAGTCGTCTTCGTTCATCTGCACCCGCATCAGCACGCGTTTCTCCGGATCCATTGTCGTCTCCCAAAGCTGATCGGCATCCATTTCTCCCAGCCCTTTATACCGCTGGATTTTATTGGAAGAATCCCGGCCGATCTCTCCCAGGATTTTATTCAGCTCATCGTCACTGTAGGCATACCAGACTTTTTTATTCTTTTCCACTTTGTACAGAGGCGGCTTTGCGAGATATACGTGTCCCTGCTTGATCAGCTCCGGCATAAACCGATACAGGAATGTCAGCATCAGTGTGGCGATGTGTGCACCGTCCACGTCAGCATCCGTCATGATAATGATCTTGTCATAGCGCAGTTTTGTGATATCAAAATCATCATGAATACCCGTTCCGAAAGCCGTGATCATGGAGCGTATCTCTTCATTGCCGTATATGCGGTCCAGACGTGCCTTTTCTACATTCAGGATTTTTCCGCGAAGAGGCAGGATTGCCTGTGTGGCACGGCTTCTCGCTGTCTTTGCAGAGCCGCCGGCAGAATCTCCCTCGACAATAAAAATCTCACAGTTCTTCGGATCCTTATCCGTGCAGTCGGCCAGTTTGCCCGGCAGAGCCGCACCGTCCAGCGCCGATTTCCGTCTGGTCAGATCCCGGGCTTTCCGAGCTGCTTCCCGAGCCCGCTGAGACAGCAGGGATTTTTCAATAATGATCTTGCCGACGTCCGGATGCTGCTCCAGAAAAATTGTCAGCTGACGGCTCACAATTCCGTCCACGGCACCCCTTGCCTCGCTGTTCCCAAGCTTCTGTTTTGTCTGTCCCTCAAACTGAGGATCTTCGATCTTGACACTGATGATCGCTGTAAGACCTTCACGGATATCTTCGCCGGACAGGTTTTCATCATTATCCTTGAGCAGTTTCATTTTCCGGCCGTAATCATTGAACGTCTTTGTCAATGCGTTCCGGAATCCCATGATATGCATTCCGCCTTCCGGCGTCAGAATATTATTGACAAAACCATAGGAATTTTCCTGATAGGAGTCATTGTGCTGGATCGCTACTTCGACCATGACGTCGTTCAGCGTTCCTTCACAATAAATAATATCCGGATACAGCGCCGTCTTGCTTCTGTTCAGATACTGAACGAATTCCTTGATCCCGCCTTCATAATGGAATGATTTTTCCACAGGCTCTTCTCCGCGGTCATCGCGGAGTGTGATCTTCAGCCCCCGTGTCAGAAACGCTGTCTCACGCAGACGGGTCTTCAGCGTGTCATAATCAAAAACGGTTTCTTCAAAGATTTCCGGATCCGGAAGAAAATCTACACGCGTACCTGTCTGATCTTCCTGACAGGTGCCGATTTCTTTCAGATCATAACAGGTCTTTCCCCGTTCGTACCGCTGCTTATATACTTTTCCTTCTCTTCGGATCGTAACTTCCAGCCACTCTGAGAGAGCGTTGACGACAGAAGCCCCCACACCGTGCAGACCTCCGGAAACTTTGTATCCGCCTCCGCCGAATTTACCGCCGGCATGCAGGATCGTAAAGACAACTTCTACTGCCGGCTTTCCGGATTTATGATTAATTCCAACCGGGATTCCGCGGCCATTGTCAATGACCGTGATCGAATTGTCCTTGTTGATCGTCACTTCAATCTCGCTGCAGAAGTTTGCAAGAGCTTCATCCACGGAATTATCCACGATTTCATACACAAGATGGTGCAGCCCTCTTGCAGAAGTACTTCCGATATACATACCGGGGCGTTTGCGCACTGCCTCCAGTCCTTCCAGAATCTGGATCTGATCGGCACCATATTCATTATTAACCGTCGTCGCTTCGTTTGTCATGAATTCTCCTTTTGAATCAAATCATGTCTTCCATCTATAATATGAAATACCTTATTCATCGGAAACTGATGTTCTATCAGTCCGTCCATGCCTGTACAAGTAAGAAATGTCTGGATGTTTTCAATACTGTGCAGCAGCATCTTCTGCCTGTTGTTATCCAGTTCTGAAAGCACATCGTCCAACAGAAGGATCGGCGTATCTTTTATGATTTCTTTTACCAGACGGATTTCTGACAGCTTCAGGGATAAGGCCGCACTTCGCTGCTGTCCCTGGGAACCGTAGTGACGGATATCGATCCCGTTGATTTTTACCTGAAAATCGTCACGATGCGGTCCTCTGGAAGATACCTTCCATTTCAGATCTTTTTCCCTGCTTTTACGGAGTTCATCCGCAAACTGTACGGCCTGAACATCCGGTTCATAACGGAGTTCTATATTTTCTCTGCCTTCTGTCAGCTCCGCATGGATTTCTTTTACCAACATGTTAAGCTGCTGAAGAAACTTTTCTCTTCGCCTGATCAGATGACTTCCGTATACCGCCATCTGCTCATCCCACACATCCAGCGCAGGCTCAATTGTTTCCGCAAACCTCATATCTTTGAGAAGAGCATTTCTCTGAACAATGATCTTATTATAATCTGTCAGCCGGGATATATACATCTTGTCCAGCTGGCAAAGCTGACTGTCCAGAAATCGTCTTCTGTCACGGGGACTGTTTTTTATGATCCCCAGGTCTTCCGGAAAAAAGGAAACAATGTGTAACTGACCCAGAAGATCCGCTGCCCGGCGAATGGGAATCCCGTCCACGGCAGCGCCTTTTTTTCCGGTTTTCCGCAGGTGGATATCGATTTTATGCGATAATCCATGTTTCTGATAAAAAAGACGAATATGCGATTCTTCCTCTCCGAATCGGATCATTTCCGAATCACGGCTGCCCCTCTGGGATTTTGTTGTCGCACAGACCTGCAGTGCTTCCAGAACATTCGTCTTTCCCTGTGCATTATCTCCGTAAAAAATATTTGTACCGGAATCAAAAGAAAACAGTGCTCTTTCATAATTCCGAAAATTTTGAAGTTCCAGAGATTCAACGATCATCGTATTTCCACGCTGGCACCTTTCCAGGAAAATACATCTCCCGGGTATAGCTTCCTTCCTCTGCGCGTTTCATTCTCCCCGTTGACAGTTACTTCTCCGTCCTGAATGGCAAATTTTGCCTCCGCGCCTTCTTCTACAAGACCGGCCAGTTTCATAGCCTGTCCCAGTTTGATAAATTCATCTCTGATTTCAATATACATAGGATCTTCTTTCCAAAGCGGCCGGGAGCCTCGCGGCTTTCGCCGCTCGGTCGCGGACAGTCGTCCGTGTTTAAAACGTTATCTCTTTTGAGGCCGGGAGCCTCGCGGCTTATGCCGCTCGGTCGCGGACAGTCGTCCGCGACTTGTAAAAGAAATTTCGATCCGTAATGCAAGCATTCCGTCTCGTATTTCTTTTCCTTGTTCCCGTCCTCGTTGTTTAACGGATGTTTACGGGCAGTATCAGGTATATGTATTTTCCGTCATCGTCTCTGATGAAGCATGGTGCTTTGGCGTTGATAAAATACAGGGATACTTCTTCGTCGTCGATCACACGCAGTGCATCCAGCAGGAATTTCGGATTGAATCCGATCACTATATCTTTTCCTGTCTTGACGATGGCTGTTTCTTCGTCCATGGATCCCAGAGCTGTATTGATCTGCAGATCCATTACTTCATCCCGGATATCCAGGATCACGGGCATTTTGTCATTTTCTCTCACAAGGAGTGTCGCTCTGTCTATACTGCTGATAAAAGCCTGCCGGTTCAGTATGACCTTTGTATCATAATCAGAAGAAAGCATCTGGTCGATTCGGAAGTATTCTCCGTCGATAAGACGGGAAAGAACTGTCGTTCTTCCAAATTCAAACAGAAGATAATTATAATCAAAATAAATCAAAACCTGATCATCCATTTCTCCGGACAGAATTTTACTGATCTCATTCAGTGTTTTTCCAGGTACGACGACCTTTCTGTCAGAACAGGACTCTTTTAATTCCAGATTGCGGATGGCAATACGGTGGCCGTCCAGAGAAACAACCTTCAAAATGCCGTTTCTGATTTCAAACAATTCACCTGTCATCAGCTTATTATTTTCATTCGGCGCAATGGAAAAGATTGTCTGCCGGATCACTTCCTTTAATGAAAACTGTGAGAGAGATATATGATCATTTTTATCAATCATGGGAAGCGCAGCAAATTCTTCCGCATTTCTTCCCGGAATATCAAATTTTGCCTTTTCGCAGGTGATAACAGTCAGATCACGATCGTCTGAATCAATCGTAACTATACTATTCGGGAGTTTTCTCACGATATCAGAAAAGATTTTTGCGTCCAGTGCTACTTTTCCGTGTTCTTCAATTGTTCCCTTTACGACTGTCTCTATTCCCAGTTCCATGTCATTTGCCGTAAGACGGATTTCTCCGGATGTGGCATCGATCAGGATACATTCCAGAATAGACATTGTAGTTTTGGAAGGAACAGCCTTTAAGACGATATTTACACCTTCTGCCAGATCGGCCTGACTGAAATGTAGTTTCATGTTTATACCTCCTTGTATGCGGGATCAGAAGATCCGGATAGATAGAAAGAAAAATCAGTAATCATCTTCTTATTGTCTGTGGAAATGTGTAAAGCCTCGATTTTCCGCTGTCCTGCTCAGTTTTTCATGAAAAAACAGCAGTGGAAAACGTCTGTATGCGATGTGCATAAAATTGTATAACTTTCCTGGAAAAAGTAATCCACAAAAAATGATGCACATTTCCACAGAAGTTATCCTAATTATGTGGATTGATCTTTTTTTTCAGAATTTCGATCGTACCGGCAAAATCAGGATCTTTTTTGATATCTTCTTCAATTTTGTTCACACCATACATGATCGTGGTATGGTTTTTTACACCGACGGCATCCGCGATTGTCTGCTGGTTGCTGCCGAGAAGAGATCTGCACAGATACATGACGATCTGTCGCGGATAAGAATAACGGCGGGCCTTGACAGAACTTTTTATGTCAGATGAAGTAATACCGTATTGTTCTGCTACCACATCGATAATATAATCCGGAGAAATCGTACGTTTTTTATCCGGGAATATAATATCGGAAAGAACATCTTCTGCAAGGGCTACGTTGATTTCGCGGTTTTCCAGATTTCCTTTTGCGAGAACCTTGTTCAGTGAACCTTCCAGTTCCCGGATATTGGAATTGACATTTTCGGCAATATACTGCAGTACGGAATCGTCGATATTGGAACCGTCCAGTTCCTGTTTTTTGCGCAATATGGCCATGCGTGTCTCAAATGTCGGACGCTGTATGTCTGCAAGCAGACCCCATTCAAAACGGGAGCGGAAACGTTCTTCCAGAATATCCATATCTTTGGGAGGACGATCCGAAGTCAGTACGATCTGTTTGCCGGCATCGTGAAGCACATTGAAGGTATGAAAGAATTCTTCCTGTGTTGATTCCTTGCCGATGATGAACTGGATATCATCGATCAGAAGAACGTCAACGTTGCGGTATTTGGCACGCATCTTTGAGAGAACGGCGCTGCTGCCGTTGCGGATCGCTTCGATCACTTCGTTTGTGAATTCTTCGCTGGTAACATAAAGAAGTTTCAGTTCAGGATGATTCTGTACAATAAAATGTGCGATCGAATTGATCAGGTGGGTTTTTCCAAGGCCGGCACCGCTGTAAATAAAAAGAGGATTGTACATCTTTCCGGGAGATTCCGACACAGCAAGAGAAGCGGCGTGGGCAAACTGGTTGTTGCTGCCGACGACAAATGTGTCAAACGTATACCGCGGATTCAGGCCGGCTTTCAGAGAAAGCTCCATGGCATTTTTTTCATTATTCTCTTTTTCTATATCTTCCGGCAGGATAAAAAAGATCTCACAGTCCATACCGGTGAGCTCTCCGATAGCAGCTTTGATCGGCAGTTTGTATTTTTTTGAGACGTAATCCAGACCGACCTGCTCTGTCGGAACCAGGATCGTAACAGCCTGATCATCCACTTCATGCACTTTAAGAGGACGGATCCAGGTCTTGAAAGAAACATCGGAAAGTTCATGTTCTTCCCTTACGCGTTCCAGAATGTCGTTCCATTTTTCCTGAATAATATTCATATGTAAAAGCCCTTTTCGAGAGGAGTTTTTTCCTATTTATAATAAATGGCGAAAATACACCTTTTATATTCTACTATAAAAGGGTATGATAAGCAACTGAAAATGGCCCGGCAGGGTCTGAAAGTTATCCACATTTCATCCACATTATGTGGATAACTTACGTAAACCGGAATCGCAAAAATTGCAGATTTTACTTGACGTCCGACGGTATAATACTTATAATGTTGTCGATGTTTTCCCGACATACATGACTGCATGCATCTGACTTATATGATCGACGGATGCAGAAGAGGAAAAAATCGTCTCGCTGCGTAACGCAGTATGTTGGAGAAAAGGAGGTGCAAAATCATGAAAATGACATTTCAGCCGAAAAAGAAATCTCATGCAAGAGTGCATGGTTTCCGCAAAAGAATGAGCACGAGCAGCGGTCGGAAAGTATTAGCTGCCAGACGCGCAAAAGGCAGAAAAGTTCTT
>CACZSZ010000123.1 GCA_902783945.1 uncultured Lachnospiraceae bacterium | reverse complement strand
TCCGTCCGATTCGTTATAGGCCGTGATATGCTGCGCTTTCATCCAGTTCAGAATACAGCGGACGATATGACTGTTCTCTTCCGGCCCCAGCAGACAGTCATCACAGGGAATGACCGCATGAGTATGTCCGGCATAAAACCCTGCAGCCGGATATCCTTCCCTGTCTGTTCTCACTGGTATGACAGCCTTGTTTCTGTATCGGAAAACCGGATCTGCAGGCACAATAGAATGCATGATCACAGCTTCCGGTTTTCGTTCTGGTCGGTTTGCATCTTTTTCCGAAATAACAGTAAAACCGCCGATATGCTCCAGTGCGTTTTTAACAATGCCTTCTTTTACCTGCAGCTGTTTATCATAAGACATAGTCTGAAGCCGGCATCCGCCACACTGCCGGGCAACCGGACAGGAAGCTTCCACTCTGTCCGGTGAAGGCTCAATCACACGGATCATTCTGGCATATCCGTAGTTCTTCTTTAGTTTCATAATACCGGCTTCCACAAAATCGCCAGGGACCGTATCCTTCACAAAAAGAGCGAAGCCATCAGCTTTGCCGATGCCTTCGCCGTCTTTGGATATATCTTCTATCCGGATGGTTACCTTGTCATTCTTTTTCAGCATATTCATTCCCTATTTCAGATCGTCAATATTTCCCGTTCTCCGCACATTGGAATCCAGGGCACGGTGGAATCCCAGCCATTCCCCTGCCGGTTTCTGTGCATTCGCCTTGAAAAACTCCGTGATCATCTCGAGCCGGGCATCGGCGTTATCTGCCAGGTTCAGAGCCAGCGCTTCCGCAAGTGCCGGTTTTTTGGGAGATCCGTATTCAAATTCCCCGTGATGTGCAAGTATACAGTGTTTCAGATCTGTCTCCAGCTCAGGCGGAAATCCTTCGATCTGCGAAGCAGCATCATGGATCATTTCCGCTCCGATCATAATGTGACCGAGCAGCTGCCCGTCGTCCGTATAATCATTCTGCGGAAACTGAGAAAGCTCTGTCGTTTTTCCGATATCGTGGCAGATAGCAGCCGTCAGGAGCAGATCCCGATTCAGAACCGGGTAATATTTTGTCATAAAGAAACAGAAATTGGTGACATATAATGTATGCTGCAGCAGCCCGCCTACAAAAGCATGATGCAGCGTTTTTGCTGCGGAAGCCGTCTTAAATTTTCTGACAAGAGCTTCGTCCTCCACAAAGAACTTTTTTAACAGTGCTGATAGATACGGATTATTTACTTTATCAATAAAATCGAGCAGAGTACGGAACATTTTTTCCGTATCATATTCAGTTGTAGGAAGATAATCCGCCGGATCAAATTCTCCGTCACCCGCTTTTCTGACACGTTTCAGCGAAATCTGCAGAGCGCCGTTAAAACGGGATATGTCGCCCACGATGTCCACATAGTCCAATGCTTCAAAATCATCAATACCTGCATCGTCCGGATCCCAGATCTTCCCGTCCACTGTTCCTGTGCGGTCCATCAGAGTTACATTCTCGTATGCTTTTCCGTTTTTTGTCACAGCAGAATTCTTGCTTTTGCAGAGATAGATTCCTGCAACGCGTATTCCTTCCCGCCATTCCTGAATGTAGAGCATTCTCTTTTCCTGCTTTCTAAATTTGATGTATATCCAAATTGATTCTTTTTATCTGCCCTCGACGATCATTTCAAAAGTGATTTCTGCGTAACCTTCTTTTCCGCGGCGCATGGCCGTAACACTCACAGGTTCATCCGCTTCCAGATTCCGGAGTATTTTATGATAATCTCGCATAGTGTTTACCTGCTGTCCGCCGATTCCCACGATCACGTCATATTCTTTTATCCCTGCGAGCATCGCCGGTGAATCCTGTACTACTTCTGTCACCAGTACACCTCTGGGAATACCAGTTCTTTCTGAAATGTCCTGGGTAACGTCCTGCCCCAGGATTCCTGCGTAATTCTGTTCCTCGTTATTTGACAGTCCTTCGATGATCTCCTTGAGCTGGGATATGGCCAGACCGGTAATACATCCTGTATTGCTGCCGAAACTATTGCTGATGATACCTATAATATTTCCGTCAAGATCGATCAGGACACCGCTGCCGTCCGGACTTCCTTCGATATCCGTGTTCAGAAGTGAATACTCTACATCCGCGACAGGCGCTTTACTTCCTGTCGACGTAACAATTCCAAAAGCAATCGAATCTGTAAAGCCAAGCGGACTTCCAACTGCCAGAACCGGGTCTCCTCTCTGTACTTTATTGGAGTTCCCCAGCGTCGCAACCGTTATCTTTTCTATAGTCTTTTCACTGATCGTATCCAGCGGAACCTTAATTACGGCGAGCCCTGTATTCTGATCCGCTTTCTGGAATGTAGCATCACACATGGATCCGTCACAGAACACAACCTGGATCCTTTCCACCTTTTCAACAACACGGTATTCCGTGAGGATAAAAAGATCCGTATCTGTCATGGCAACGGTCAGACCGGAAATACGCTGCCGATTCTCATAATTCTGATTGAAATAATCCAGTTCACTGGTAACACCGATAACCTGTACGAGCGCATGTTCAGGTTCTTCCGCAACTTCCATCATATCTCTGTACAGTTGTCTGTATTCCTGCAGAGTGATCCCTTCCGGCTTCTCCGGATCTTCGCCCGGCACACTGCCTACGGCAATGGCATTCTCTTCACTTTCCTGCGGCAGTCCTTCCGGTGTTTCTGTCACTGTCTCTTCCGTCTGCTCCGCAGTGTTTTCCGGATGCTTTTCTTCTGATCCGTCTGCCCCTTTGTCCTGCTGTTCCGTTTCCGGCGGCTCTGCCGTGTCATCAATCTTCTTTTCTTCCGGCGGCTCTGCTGTTATTTCATCCTGTTTATCATCCGGCTGCTCTTTCTCGTCACTGGTCTGCTTTTCTTCCGGATCCCCCGCTGCCTGCTTTTCTTCCGATGTCACGGACTGCCCGTCCTCAGGGTTTTCTGCGGCCGTTTTATTGACTTCCCCTTCATCCAGAGATTCTGCCGTATTCATTTCTGAAGCCGCCGTCTGATCATCTCCTGTTACAGGTGTCACAGTACTCTGCAGTTCTTCATCCGGCGGGATCGTCACCTTTTCATTAATATTATCAGCCAGTGTATTATGCCGCAGGGCAGGCTGAGTCAGGCTGAAAACCAGAGACGCAATAAGTCCGATAACGACTCCGGCTGCCAGCATACCCGCAATTCTTACAATAACCGCTTTGTAGTTTACAGGACGTTTTTTGATTGTCTGATCTATGAATTTGTAAGCATCTCTGTCCTGTTCATTTTTGTTTTTGTTCTGAACTGTTTTTTTGTTCTCTTTTTCCTGCTCTGACATACAAACTCCGAAACCGCCTGAAGAGTACTCATGAGATCAGTCTGCATAAAGCGTTTTTGTGCAGATACTTTAGCAGTATAACACGTGATTATGAATTTAGTATGAATAAATATTGTACGGAAATCCAGATTCTTCCTTTTCCCGGTATCTGATTTAGAGTACAATAGATGTATGAATGATAAAGCATTACAGACTCTTGAGTATTATAAAATACTGGATCAACTGGAAGCATTAGCCAATTCACAGCCTGGAAAGCGGCTCTGCCGTGATCTGCGTCCGTCCGATTCTCTCTCCGAGATCGATCAGCGTCAGCAGGAAACCTTCGATGCTGTATCACGGCTCCTGCGGAAGGGCAGCCCGTCCTTTGGCGGTGCTTCCGATATCAGCGGATCGCTCAAACGGCTCCAGGTCGGTAGTTCATTGAACACGTCAGAACTTCTGCAGATAGCCCGGCTGCTGGAAACTGCAGCACGCGCAAAGGCTTACGGACGGCATGACCGTTCTCAGGAAGCTTCAGACAGTCTTGATCCTCTTTTCGATTCGCTGGAACCGCTGACACCACTCTCCTCTGAGATCCGGCGCTGCATCCTGTCTGAATCGGAAATAGCCGATGATGCCAGTCCGGAACTGCGCAGAATACGAAAATCGATCACAATCAGCAGTGACCGTATTCATTCCCAGCTTAATGCACTGCTCAACGGTCCGCAGCGTACTGCCCTGCAGGATTCTGTGATCACGATGCGCGGAGGCCGGTATTGTGTTCCCGTAAAGGCCGATGCCCGCGCTTCCGTTCCGGGCATGGTTCATGATCAGTCTTCCACCGGGGCCACCTTATTCATAGAGCCAATGTCTGTCGTGAGATTGAACAATGAGATCCGCGAACTGCAAATGCAGGAAGCAGCTGAGATTGAGGCGATCCTGGCATCTCTTTCTGCATCTGCTGCCGGAAACAGTGTCCTGCTGGAATCTGATCTTCAGGTACTTGTAACTCTGGACAGTATCTTCGCCCGGGGAAAACTCGCTCTCTCCATGAACGCGACACGTCCCGTATTTAACACGGAAGGCCGGCTTCGCCTCCGGCAGGCAAGGCATCCTCTGATCGATGCCGGACAAGTCGTTCCCATTGATATCGTACTCGGAGACACCTTCGATCTGCTGATCGTGACTGGACCCAATACAGGCGGCAAAACGGTTTCTCTGAAAACAACGGGTCTGCTTTCTCTTATGGGACAGGCAGGCCTGCATATTCCGTGCCTCGACAGATCGGAACTGTCTGTTTTTTCCGAGATCTATGCCGATATCGGCGATGAACAGAGTATCGAACAATCATTAAGTACGTTCAGCGCACATATGACGAACATCGTCTCATTTCTGGAAAAGGCTGACAGGAACTCTCTTGTTCTGTTCGATGAACTGGGAGCGGGAACGGATCCCACGGAGGGTGCCGCTCTGGCAATCTCTATCCTTTCCTATCTGCACCGGCAGGGGATCCGGACCATGGCTACCACACATTACAGTGAGCTTAAAGTATACGCACTTTCCACAGACGGGGTGGAAAACGCCAGCTGTGAATTTGACGTGGAAACGCTGCGTCCGACATACCGCCTGCTGATCGGTATTCCCGGCAAGAGCAACGCGTTCGCTATATCATCCAGGCTGGGGGTGCCGGATCACATTATCGAAGAGGCAAAGGCACAGATCAACAGTCAGGATGCTTCTTTCGAAGATGTCCTGTCCCGCCTCGAAGAAGAACGTATCCAGCTTGAGCAAAAACAGGATAAGCTCGAAAAAGATCTGCAGGCCTATCACAGGCGCGAATCCCAGCTTGCAGACAGAGAACGTTCACTGGAGATCAGAAAACAGGCACTTCTCGACAAAGCAGATGAAGAAGCACGTCAGATACTTCAGGAGGCCAAAGATTTTGCCGACAAAACCCTGAAAGATTTCCGGAAATTCGGAAAGGATCACATTGATCTCTCCGAGATGGAACGGCAGAGAACTGCCCTTCGCGAACATATGGCACAGAGATCCAAACCACTGATGCCTGAGAAAAAAGGCAAGGGGTCGCATGTTCCCAAATCTGCCAACCTGCATCCCGGAGACTCTGTGCGGGTGCTCAGCATGAATCTGAACGGAATCGTTCGTTCAGAGCCGGATTCCAGAGGAAATGTATTCGTTCAGATGGGTATCCTCCGTTCTAAAGTCTCTGTAAATGATCTCATCCCGCTGGATGAGCCTACAGTTACATCAGAGAAACTGCAGAAGACGGGATCCGGTAAGATCAAGATGTCAAAATCCATGTCTGTACGTCCCGAGATCAACGTGATCGGAAAGACTGTCGACGAAGCCATTGCCGAACTGGATAAATATCTGGATGACGCGTACCTGGCTCATCTGGAAACCGTCCGGATCGTTCACGGAAAAGGAACCGGTGCCCTGCGCAAGGGTATTCACAATTATCTGCGCAGGCTGCGTCATGTAGATTCCTTCCATCTGGCTGAATACGGAGAAGGCGACGCTGGTGTAACGATTGTGAAATTCAAATAACAAGTATCTGTTCCGGCATTTTTCCGGAATTGTTCAGAACAGGAGGATATATGGCAGTCAAACAGAAAATCCTGATCGTCGATGACGATGAAAATATTGCGGAACTGATCTCTCTGTATCTTACCAAGGAATGCTTTGAGTGCCGCATTGAGCATGACGGTGAGTCTGCACTGGCCGCGATCCCGGAATTTCGTCCGGATCTTATTCTGCTCGACCTGATGCTGCCGGGCATGGACGGATATGAGGTGTGCCGTGAAGTGCGTCACACATCCAATCTTCCAATCATTATGCTTTCTGCAAAGGGAGAGGTCTTTGACAAAGTACTGGGCCTGGAACTCGGAGCAGACGATTATATCATCAAGCCTTTTGATTCCAAAGAACTTGTGGCCCGGGTAAAAGCCGTACTTCGGCGCTTTCAGCCTGTTCCCGCCGCTGCTCCTGAGACTCCAGACCGGAAGATCCGGATGGTCGAATATCCGGATCTGACCATAAACCTGACAAACTACTCGGCCATATACAAAGGAGAGACCATCGACATGCCTCCCAAGGAGCTGGAACTGCTCTATTTTCTTGCTTCTTCACCCAATCATGTCTTTACCAGGGAACAGCTTCTGGATCATATCTGGGGATATGACTATGTCGGAGACACGCGCACAGTTGATGTTCACATCAAGCGTATTCGCGAAAAAATCAATGACAGTACCTTCTGGTCAATCTCTACGGTATGGGGCATAGGATACAAATTCGAGACCAGACGTGTCTGAACCGTAACCCTTCCTCTACAGGCGGATAATCATCGGGAATTCTATGCGTAAACGAATCATTTCAAAATTTATATGGATCTATGTTCTGATCGGGATCATCGGGTTTACCCTGATCTCTACGCTCGGATCCCATATGATCGGAAACCGCCTGATCGCCACAAACAGTCTTTCTCTGTACTCCGAAGCAGTCCGGATTGCTTCAGATAAATCGATCCTGGAAGCTAATATGGAGGACACGTCAGAACAGGAAAGCATACGACTCAGTCTGCAGGCACTGGCTGAATATCATGGTTCTGAAATCTGGCTTCTCAGTCCTGACGGTATAGTCTACTTCAATTCCGCAGATGAGACAGTTTCTAAAAATCACAGAAAAATAGAAGGCTTCGATCCGCTTGCTCTTGGCAGCAAATACTATACTGTCGGCCGTTTCTTTGAAGTATTCAGCGATGACCGTATCAGTGTGCTGGCCCCGATCACTTCAGATCTGGACATACGGGGATATGTTGCCATACATATGCCCATGGATGATCTCATCAAACTCCGCGAAGATGTGCTGATGATCACCTATATCCTGGCTGCTATCCTTTTTGGAATCTTCCTTTCTGTTTTTGCACTACTGTATGTAACTGTACTGCGGCCGCTGCAGAAGATAACGGAAGGTACGAGGCGCTTTGCCGCCGGCGACCTTCAGTATAATATACCGATAGACACAGAAGACGAGATGGGCCGCCTGGCTTCATCCCTGAACTACATGTCGGACGAACTGAATAAGACAGGTGAATACGAACGGAATTTTATCGCCAATGTTTCTCATGATTTCCGCTCGCCTCTTACATCGATCAAGGGTTATGTCGAAGCTATGCTTGACGGCACGATCCCCCCGGACCGTCAGGAAAAGTATCTGAAGATCGTTCTTTCCGAAACGGAACGCCTGACCAAACTTACGAACGGCATCCTTACGCTGAACAGTATGGACAGAAAGAAAACTTATCTTTCCATCTCCGTATTTGATATTCATGCCGTTATACGTGAAACGGCAGCCGCTTTTGAAGGCATCTGTATACCGCGTCAGATCTCGATCCGCCTCATCTTCGCAGAAGAAAAACTATTTGTCTCTGCCGACCTGGGAAAGATCCAGCAGGTTCTTTATAATCTCATCGATAATGCGATCAAATTCAGCGGTGACAACAGTTCTGTAGAGATTGAGAGTGATATCCGCTATGGAAAAGTATTCATATCCGTACGTGATCACGGAATCGGTATTCCGCGTGATTCTCTGAATAAGATCTGGGACCGCTTTTACAAAACTGACGCATCCCGCGGCCGTGAGCGAAAAGGAAATGGTCTGGGGCTTTCGATCGTTAAGGAGATCATAAATCAGCATGGACAGAATATAACTGTCATCAGTACTGAAGGCGTAGGAACAGAATTCGTCTTCTCACTTGAACCGGCAGATAACGAATCCAAATAAGAAAAAAGCCTTTCCTGCACGGATAAGGCTTTCTTCTTTATCTTCTCTTCTGTTTTCCCGTCTCCAGAGCCGTATACAGCGCATCCGGTTCCGGCGGCGTCAATTCGCTCACTGTATCCCCACATCGAAGTATGCGTTCTTCGCTTTGTGTGGTTCTGCCCACGACTGCAGACGGGATCCCATCTTGCCGGAGAGCCTCAGTTATCTTCACACCATCTTCTGCAACGATCAGCAGTGAACCGCTTGACATGACCTGGAGCGGATCAATAGAGAATGCCCTGCAGATCTCCTGCGTCTCTTTTCTCACAGGAATCGCTGCCTGATCGATCTCGAGACCTGTATGACCAGCCTCAGCAACTTCCCAGAGAGCTCCAAGTACTCCTCCCTCTGTGATATCATGCATCAGCACTGCCCCGTTCTTTTTTGCTGCCAGTGCTTCCGGTACAACAGAGAGATATTTTGAAAAAGACGCCGCTTCTGTGATCATCTCATCCGGCACTCTTCCGCGCAGAAATTCCCCGCATTCCTGCGCCAGGATCGCTGCCGCCTCCAGACCGATCCATTTTGAAACCACCAGGTCCATTCCTGGACGGACGTTCGCCGCTTTCAGAAGATCCTTCTTCGCCCCTTTACCAATGCCTGTCACGGAAATAACCGGCTGAGACACCACAGGCGTTATCTCCGTATGGCCTCCCAGTATCTCAATCCGGAGCTGTGCGCAGATATTCTCTGCATCATACATGATCCTGCGCACTTCTTCTTCCGTGGTCTCTGGAGGCAGAAGCAGCGTAAGGAGCACGGCAACCGGCTCTGCGCCTGCAGCAGCGAGATCATTTGCCGTAATATGAATGCTGTGTCCGCCAATGCCCTTTACCGCGCCGGTTATCGGATCTGAAGAAAGAAGAAGTACTTCACCGGGCGCTGTTTCCAATACCGCACAGTCCGCCCCGACAGCTGGTCCGTACAGCACTTCTTCTCTTCGATGACCGATCTGATCCAGAACAGACCGGATCAGCATATCTTCCGGCAGCTTACCCGTTCTCAATCTTCCGGTACCTCTATCGTTGTCGCCATGGTCCCTGTACCGATAGCATCATAAATCTCACCCAGTGACTCATCTGCACAGGCGGTATATATTGCCGTGACAGTCGCTTCGCTGGCTCCTTTTGTCCCTACGATATATGCATGGTTCAGTGGGCTGTACAAGCTGACATTCACTTTTTCTTCAGACTCAAATTCTCCGTTGACAGAGATAATCTTCCAAAGTTCCGCCTGCACACCTTCTTCTCCGTAGATCTCCTGCAGGGATCCGAAATCTGCGTTTTCGTCCATCAGATATACCGTTTCATAATCTGTCTTCGAGATCTCACGGCTCTCAAATGTAATGGATCTTTTCGGATCTCTTGTTTCCTCTCCATAGATGTAAAAAGCCACGCCGTCACCCTGTACGGTTCCTTCAATATAAATCGGAGAATCAGTATTGTTCACAAATCGGAAATCCAGCGCATCATCCGACATGGTCGCATCCATGCCCGGTTCAGCGTAATGGATCATCATAGAATGATTATGTCTCTCTGTCACTTCAAGTTCTGCCTCCAGAACCGCACGGTACAATGTTGAAGTGACCTGGCAGACGCCGCCGCCGTAAGTTTCTACGATCTTGCCGTCGGCATAGGACGCTCCGGGCATAAACCCGTTCTCTTCTGTGGTCGGTCCGATAGCCGCAACAGAAGAAAATTCCTCGCCCGGATAAACAACCGTACCGTTGATATGTTCTGTGGCAAGTGAAATATTGGTTACTCTGCCTTCATTTGTATTGTCAAAAAGCGTTTCTCCCATACCCAGGAGACTGCGCACTTTTGTCAGCTGCTCAGAAGTATCTTCCGCTTCTGTCTCTGCTGCCGGCAGGATAATCTCCCCCTCTCCGCCATGCCAGTCGAGGTCCATATATGCCTTGACTGCATTTATGGCTTCAGCCTCATTGATCTGTACGCCGTTAGCTGTCGGAGTGATCGTGAAAGACTTTCTGTCATCGTTCATATACAGACCATTCGGAATCGGATCACAGTTAATTTTATCCTCCAGATTTCGGACAACATCTGTTACGCTATCATTGTCAACCACCAGATCCAGATCAAGTACGACAGGTCCGTTTTCGGCAATCTGACGCTCTGCCCGAAACCGCTTCAGTATATTCCCCTTCTTCCCAATCGACAGGGCTTCTTCCACAACCCCTTTGTTCGTGTAGTCCAGTCCCATATCGCCTGCTGCCGCAGACGCCGTTCTGGTCCCTGCTCTCAGGATGATCGTATCCTTCCTGAGTTTTTCCAGATGATTATTCAGCGCTTTTTCCGCCTGAGATAAAGACATGTTCGTAACATCAATGTTATCGATATAAACAGCATTCTTCTCCGGCATCTTTTTCGGCACAGTAAATTCGACAGCAGGAGTCTCCTCACCAGCTGTCTCACTTCCGGAATTCACTTCTTCAGCTCTGGCCACAGCCAGTACCATAGTCAGTACCATCATGGCGACCAGAATTACAGCAACAACAGTCACTACTGTTCTGCGTTTTCGCTTACGCATATATCAGGCCTTTCTCCTATACTGAACTTTTATCCTCGAAAGTATATCACATGACCCGGCATTTGTAAAAATGACTTCAGGCAGCCTCATTGCCGGGTTCACAGCTGAGCACGGATCTGCCGCGGACGGAA
The DNA here is from genome assembly GCA_902783945.1 of uncultured Lachnospiraceae bacterium. GTDB lineage: Bacteria > Bacillota > Clostridia > Lachnospirales > Lachnospiraceae > Bilifractor. The sequence continues at coordinate 18,226 of CACZSZ010000123.1, read as the reverse complement.
GCCTCCTTGTTCAAGTGCTTCTATGATCTGATTTTTATGGTCTGTTCCAAACGCTTCCATCGTAATCTTCAGTTCTACAGCCGCACTCCGGTTCGTAGTATAGAACTGGTTATGTTCCAATTTGATAACATTTGCTCGCATCTCCGCTATGACCGTAGATACACGCACCAGTTCGCCCGGACGGTCAGGCAGCAGCACAGACAGCGTAAATATCCTGTCACGGGCGATCAGTCCGTTCTGCACGACCTGAGACATCGTGATAACATCCATATTTCCGCCGCTGAGAACCGATACGATCTTTTTCCCTTTTACATCCAGATGTTTCAGCGCCGCCACCGTAAGCAGCCCTGAGTTTTCTACGATCATCTTGTGGTTCTCTACCATATCAAGAAAAGCAACGACCAGTTCATCATCTTCGACAGTAATGATCGAATCCAGGTTTTCTGCCAGGTATGGAAAGATTTTTTCGCCAGGACGCTTGACCGCTGTCCCGTCAGCGATAGTGCTGACGGAAGGCAGTGCCGTGACCTCTCCCTTCTCGAGAGATACCTGCAGGCAGTTTGCTCCGGCAGGTTCCACACCGATCACCTTGATCTTCGGATTCAGCAGCTTCGTCAGGGTAGAGATGCCTGCTGCCAGTCCGCCTCCGCCTACCGGCACAAGAATATAATCGACCAGCGGAAGCTCTTTGACAATTTCCATGGCTATCGTTCCCTGTCCGGTCGCGACTGTAAGATCATCAAACGGATGAATAAACGTGTACCCTTCTTCATCCGCCAGCTGAAGCGCTTTTTCACAGGCATCATCGTACACATCTCCATGCAGAACAACCTGTGCTCCATAGGATCTTGTCCGTTCCACCTTGATCAGCGGAGTCGTTGTAGGCATTACGATCGTAGCCGGTACACCGTAAGCTTTTGCCGCGTAGGCCACACCCTGTGCATGATTGCCCGCAGAAGCCGTGATCAGCCCCCGCCTGCGCTCTTCTTCATTCATTGTGCTGATTTTATAATACGCTCCCCGGATCTTATAGGCACCCGTCACCTGCATATTTTCAGGTTTCAGCCAGATTTTATTTCCTGTAATATTGCTGAAATGCTCACTGTATACCAGCTTGGTATCTGCAGTAACCTTGCGGACTACTTCAGTTGCCTCTTCAAATCTGTCCAATGTCAACATCGTCTGCCTCCTTTTGTTTCCGGATAATTGTATCTAAGATCACTCTCTTGTACAAGTGCTTTGACAAACAAAAACCGCATCATTTCGCCGACCATACCAGCACGTTTTCTTCTATACTCAATTTCAGCTTCTGTAAATCCGACAGCCAGGTCAGATATGATCTGACGGTACTGCCTATCAGCGCATGCTGCTCAAACGTCATCGTGAGTCCAAAAACATCAAACACCTTTTTCAGGATATATTCAAACGATGCCGGTTTTTCACATATTCCCACGATCACTTCTCCTATCTCCTGCACCTTGTTCCTGTTGATACGTGCCAGAGATGCGATCTCTTTTGCTGCATCTACATGAGACGGAACAAACCATTCCGCCTTCATACCCTCCACTTTTTCCAATGTTTTCAGATAAGCTGCCACATCGGTAAGAAACCCGATCTGATACTTTTCAAGTGTCTCTCTGCCCGAAAGACAATCGGCAAGATATACCACCTGATCGGGAGTCCGGAAACCCACCATGTTAAAAGAATGACCCGGAAGAGGCAGTATCTCCCAGCCATCCGGAAGAACATCTTCTGTGAGCGGCCTTACGCTGCTCTCCTGTGCCATCAGAAATTTATGACGAAGTTCGCGCGGAGGATTGCCTCCATACAGATAAGAAGGCTCCAGAACCGGGTGTTCCGTAAACATGCTTTCTGTTTCCGGCGTATAGATAATACATCCTGTCTGTGCCTGCAGATATCTGTTGCCCCCGATATGATCAGCGTGGGAATGCGTGTTGTAGACAGCTTTCAGTGTCCAGGCGTTCTCTTCCAGAATACGCTTTACTTTTTTACCAGCATCTTTATCATTTCCGCTGTCGATCAGACAGACCTCGTCTCTCCCGGTTTTTACAACACCTATCTTTGCCGGACTCTGAATATAAAAACAGTTCTCCGACAGCCGGATCAATTCATACATGGAAACCTTCCCCCTATTCAGCTATCTTCAGCGGGTGCCATTTCAAAAAGTCTCCGGAAACGAGACGGTATTGAACACCGTGAAAATCGCCTTCAATACTGTCATGAAACCGGGATTCCCCATGACAATGTGCATAAATCACCTGTTCTGCTTTATATTCTTCTGCCATTTTTGTAAATCCGCTTTCCCTTTCCAGAATACTGGTCGGCGGATAGTGCAGAAACATAATGAATTTCCGATAGCCGTCCTGCCAGGCTGCCTCAAAAGAATCTCTCAGCCTCTTCAGCTCTCTGTCCACTATCTTTTTCGCGTGTTCTTCTGCCTGCTCATCCCAGTCGATGATCCGCCCGCGTCTGTCTATCCAGAAAGGTCCTTCAAAAGTAAACCCCTTTGTTCCGACCAGTACATAATCCCGGTATGCGTAATAATTCCCCTGAAGAAATTCCAGTTTCCCAGCATATGCTTCGTTCAGAACTCTTGTCTTTTTTGCATCCCAGAACATGTCATGATTGCCGCGCAGCAGTATTTTTCTGCCCGGGAGATCACAGATATACTGTAAGTCTGCTTCAGCCTGCTGCAGGTTTTTTCCCCAGCTGTGATCGCCGGCCAAAACCAGAGTATCTTCGTCTGTCAGCAATTTTTCGCAGTATTTTTGAAATTTCTGTTCGTGTTTTTTCCAGACGCGGTCATGCAGCTGCCCCGGCGCTTTTAATTCGGATTGAAAGTGGAGATGCAGATCTCCGATCGCATACAGACTCATTTTTATAATTATCGCACCTTTTACGTGTCAGTCCGGATGTATCCTTTCCGTATTCTTGCTTTATTGATCAGCTGTTCTGCTTCATCAAAAGCACCCGGCAGAAAGGCATCCACACTTTCCTTTCCCTCTTTTTCCTTTGCCTTGATCTCTTCCCATCTCAGAAGTACTTCTTCAGAATTTCTGGCTTCTGCACTCCCGAACACATGCGGATGGCGCCGGATCATTTTATCACGGATCGTGCATATGACATCATCCATCGTAAACAGTCCTTCTTCTTCCGCGATCTGTGCATGCATAACTACCTGAAGGAGCAGATCCCCCAGCTCTTCTTTGAGATTATCCGGATTTCCGGTCTGTTCATATACATTGATCCCGCAGATCACTTCGGCCGCTTCTTCAATACAGGCCGCTTTGAGAGTCTCATGCGTCTGTTCCCGGTCCCACGGACACCCGTCCTCTGCGCGGAGTCTGCGGATGATCTCTTTAAATTCGTCAAATGTATTCATATCGTTTTTTTATCCTCATCGCACACGAAACTGCCGGTACCATAGTTTGAGATAAAACCGGTTCATTCACGATACGCTTTGCGATACAGTTCATAGCCCATTTTACGCAGATAAGCGGGAACTTCCCGGACATTTTTCCGTATCATCTCTTTCTTCAGCGGATCCAGCTCTGCATAGGGAAGCATGGCAGGAGTCAGTTTCAGCTCCGGATCCTTTGCTGTGCCATATCTCCAGCCCTGCGCTTTTTTATCTCGTATCCATCGTTCATGTTCCATTTCCGACAGCTGCTCCAGTATCGGACCATACAGTTCCGTTACTGTATCCAGTGCATCCGGAAGAACAGGCCTCAGGCCAACATCCATAGTATAGGATTCCAGTTTTTCTCCCAGATACCGGATCTGAGACCGGTATTCCTCCTTAAAGGATTCATCCAGGCTCTCAAAATCTGCCATCTCAGGCTCCGCTTCCATCTGTTCCGTCTGCTCTGCTGTAAAGCCAAGCTGTTTTGCCTCAAATCGCCGCTGTTCCTGATAACTGTTGTGAGCGATCTCTGCATATTGATCCGTCCTTCCTCCCATCACCTGTTCAAAGGCAAGCTTGGCTCGGAAATCTTTTACATCCAGATGTATATCCAACTGCACGTCGATCGGCAGACAGGAAGGTGTATAGCGTTTTACACCGGTCAGCCGGCTCATGCCGATCAGCAGCTCAATAGAACGGGAACCATGCCTGTATTCCGAAACACGCAGCAGCGAAGACAGCAGCCCTGGAGAGATATTGGCATGTCCGCCCGGCTCATCAAAAATCCCCGGCACTGCCGTCTGGATCAGACTCCGGAACAAAAGCGCCCGCCGGACCATATACCGCCTGTCGGTAGTACATGTCGGATTTGGTCCCTGAATATTCAGGATTCCTTTCAGACGGCTCACAAAATCCGGTCCTTTGATCAGTTGAAACTCTGTTTCTTCCTCTTTTGTTTTCGGAAGAAATTCTCCGAAGGAAGAAGCAGTCGCTCCCGCGAACACAAAGACAGCTCCCGGGATCGTACAGAGCTTGCCGTCCAGTGTATATTCCCCATCCTGCATCGGTGCAAGAAAGTATTTCAGCCAGCCGCGTGCAACACCATCCCTCTCCGCATCGAACTCATCAAAGAACACAAGCGGAATCTTACCCACTTCACAGCGAAGCGCCTGATCGAGCGAACGGAACATTTCGGCCGGATCATTGAACTGGGACAGATTCAGCGATGTGATATGAAAACGTCCGTGGTTCAGTGCAATCTGTTTGACCCCGAAAGACTTTCCGGATCCTGGGGACCCGAAGACAGCGATCGAGAGCGGCTTCACAGTTTCGTTCTGTACACAATGCTCACAATTATAGATATAATCGTCCAGAAGACTATTGATGGTGTGATAGCTTTCAATCTCATTCAGATCCACGGTTGTCAGCGCACCATACCGGCAGACAGGCACCTTGCGGAATAAGTCCTCAGGCCCGTCGAGCACGATTTTTTTTGCTACAGCAAGATAACCCCCGGGCTCATTTTCACAGTACTCATCCAGAATGCAGAACGGGGACAATCCGGATACAAGAGTCTTAAGGCTTCTCTCCGGAAGCCTTATCCTGCAGACTTCACCTCTTTTATGTCTGTCCTGAAGCGCAGCCATCACCTCAAAGAGATCTGACTCTGCTCCCAGCGTCAGCTGTTCCACGGCATCCGGCGTGAAATACAGCATCCATTGCTCTCTCTCCCGTACCAGTGCACCCTCTTCGTTGATCAGAACTATCATATCCTTATGCGCCCGCAAAGGACGGAGTGCATCGTTAGTTCCCAGCTGCAGCAGAAACTCATCCACTGTCCTCTCATACGAGATTCCTCTCGTGATGGGAAAATCCAGCTGTCTGAGCTGTTCCATCTGGATCATCGGTATAGTATTATCCTCCCCAAACTGCGTAAGCGGCTGTGCGGGGTCGTATATTCTGTATTTATCCTTAGCTTTCATTCTCTTTCTCACCTCCGATTTTCTGATTTTATCCCTTTAATTCCGGGATCATTGACATATGCAGTGAGAGAATTCTAAGGATTATACCCGGTTTTCTGTTTTTGTCAAGTATTCGGTATCTGTCTCCTCCCGGTACTCTTTTAAAAATATTTCCAGAAAATCATGGCGTTTTTCCGCCATACGTCTGCCGGTTTTCGTATTCATCCGTTCCTTTAACAGCAGCAGCTTATCAAAAAAATGCTGCACAGACTCTTCCATCGGCCGGCCATGTTCTCCGCCATATGAAAATGTCCTGGCGATACCGACTGCACCCATAGCATCAAGCCTGTCGGCATCCTGTACGATCATGGCCTCGATCGTCTCCGGCCGTTTATCTTTATTTTTGCTGAAAGATACAGAATTGATGATCTTACATATTCTTTCTGTCTGCTTTTCTGAAATCTGATGACTTTTCAGAAATGCTCTTGCGTTTGCGTTATTCTCGGTGGAAAACAGCTTATAGTCATCGGTATCATGGAGAAGCGAGGCAAGTATTACAGATTCTGTATCACACGCAGGTTCTTCCGCACAGATCAGAAGCGCGTTATGATATACACGCAAAGTGTGATCCACGTCATGTCCACCAGCTTCATTTTGAAACAGACCCGTTATATATTCGATTGCGGATTCAATAATCTTATCTTTCATAGTTCATCCTGCCATCCTGTCCGGCGCGAAAGGCTGCCGGCTGTTATATTATTATACGAACTTTAACTGTGATTAAACAAGTACCCATAATCCTTTCATGTTATAATGCTCTAAAGAAAAATATGTGTGCATTGTGCAGTTTTTTGCATCATTATGCAGTATACTGGAGTTTCAGGAGGGAAACATGGCTGCTCAGGATACTAAATTAAGACTGCTGTACATCTGGCAGATCCTCGCGGAAGAAACCGATGAGGACCATATTCTTTCGGCTTCCGAACTGATCGGTCTGCTCACCAGACGCTATGATGTTACGGCAGACAGACGGAGTGTTTACAATGATATCGACACCTTAAAAGAATTCGGCATCGACATTGTGACCGTAAAGGGGGCCGACCACGGATACTATATCGCGGGACGTGATTTTGAACTGGCGGAACTTAAAGTTCTTTCCGATTCGGTGCAGGTCGCCAAATTCATCACGCGAAAGAAATCAGAAGAACTGATCAAAAAACTAAAACTTCTGACAAGCATCCACCAGGGAAAGCAGCTGCAGAAGCAGATTGCCCTGCTCGGACGGCCGAAAGCAACGAACGAAACGATCTTCTACAACGTGGACGCGATCCACACGGCGATCTATAAAAACCGTCAGATCACATTCCAGTACGCCGAATGGACAATGAAAAAAACGCTCTCCGTTAAAAAAGGGGGAATTCTGTACCATGTCAGTCCCTGGGCACTTGTCTGGGACGATGAGAATTATTATCTTGTTGCTTATGATCACGCCAATGAAGAAGAACGGCATTACCGTGTAGACAAGATGAAAAACATCGAAATGCTGGATGCGGACCGGGAAGGCGAAAAGATCATGAAAAAGTTTGACGCAGCCGATTTCGGCAAGCGGACTTTCGGCATGTTCACAGGGAGAAATGAAGATGTTGTACTCTCCGCTCCAAGCCGGATGGTCGGGATCTTTCTGGACCGATTCGGACGTGACATTATGCTGATCCCAGACTCAGACGCACGCTTCCATGTCTCGGTTCCCGTCACGGTAAGTCCTCAGTTTTTCGGCTGGCTTGCCGCACTCGGAAGCGAGGTCTCTATCGTCCGGCCCTCCCCGGTTAAGGAACAGTTTACGGCATACCTGAAGGACATCATAAAAACATATGAGACCTGAAACAACAAACCGGACACTAAAAACGCTTCCCATCGAGGACCTTGATCTGAGCGTCAGCACGTGGAAGCTGCTTAAAAAGAACCGGATAAAAACCGTGTCAGACCTTCTGGCACTGACACAAAAAAGAAAATGGGCCGTACAGCTTCGCTGCGGAAGAAGCAGTACGCTGGAAATCGCGGCATCTCTGTCAGATTGGGATCTCGCTGATACGCTGGATATCCTACTCGCCAGCGGTCTTTCGATCCGGGATCTGTCAAGACCTCTGAACCAGCTTGCCGGAATGCTCCTGCTGTGCAGAACCCCCCGCAGGACAGCCGTTCAGTACAGATCCTGATACTTTCCTGTTCATCTTCTTTTTGGCAGCCTGCGCAGGATTTCTGCCCTGGATCTGTCCCTGAGATATTCCTGATGTTCTTTTTTAACCTGTTCTGTCAATGCTTCCCGAATGCTTTCCGATGCATCCGGCAGCTGCATCTGCATCCTTTCTTCCAACGTGTACGGATAAATCTCCTCCAGGTTCTCCAGACACAGCGCACAGAGCATACACGGTGATTCCGGATGATTCGGTGCAAAAACACAGCCCCCATCCACATTTACCGCGTTCCTGCGATAACTGATCATACCCGGAATCGTGCCGGGAACGTATGAGCATTCGATCACGGTTGGGGTATGCCCGTGAACGATCACGTGGTCATTTTCAAAATTTCCTTCAAATCCCTTTTCTCTATCCCAGAGGTAAAAAGCTTCCTGTTTTCTCTTATGTGTTCCTCTCGGCGGAACAAAGGCGTGCACGATATCATACGTGATCCTTTTTCTGCCCTTACCAGGCACTCTGACAGTAATCTGCAGGGGCAGTGTCCTGAAAAAATCCACATACGGTCTCAGACATTCCGGTGTGTCTTTTTCCTGCTCAATCACTCTCTCCAGAAAATCGTACATCGGCATCGGTACCGGTGCTCTGTCCTTACGCTTCTCATACCACCGGCAAAAATCCGGGTACCATTCGATGATCATCTTTTCATGGTTGCCCATAACAGAACGGTATTTTCCCGTCTTTGTGACATGTCCCTTTGCCCACTCAAGCATTTCCCAGACATCCGGTCCCCTGTCGATAAAATCACCTACAAAGATAAACCGGGCAGCTTTGTCTTTTTCTTCAATTTTATCCAGCAGTTTCATCAGGTCCTTGAAACAGCCGTGTACATCTCCGATCACGTAATGCATTTGCTCTCTCTTTTATAACCTTATGACCCTACATACTCACTTTTCTCTCTGTCAGTCTTTTCTGCAGAATAGTGTACAATGAAAACCGCCCGCATACATGTGCGGGCGGCGTATTATGATCAGGCGGCTGTGTTTTCTGTCTGTGTGAACAGCCCCGGTCTTGTCATGACTCATGCATTTTAACGGTCAGGTCATGAAGACTCTTCTCATACTGTGCCCTTGAAATGGCATTTCTCTCCAAAAACTTCTTTAAGGTCTCTTTCTGGCTCAGATAAAGCTGATGATTTTTTTTGCTGTAGGAGAGACGGCTCCATTCCTGATAATCCATAATGCATGACTCCTTCTGTCATTTTTCTACACGCCTTCGATTATATCGCGGTAAACCTTCGGTTACAATTTCAAAAGTGTTACAATTCAGCATTCTGACAGACATCCCAGAATATTCTTCAGCACGGATACAAGCTGGCCATCGGCGCTGTATTCCGCAATTTTTTCCTGGAGATAGGCAATGTCCCTCTCCCTGTGTCCCGTCAGTCCGCTTGTAACCACATTCAACATAGCAGTATTACCCATGATATTCCTCCCCTTTCTGAAATCTCCCCCTAGTACAGAGAACGATCAGCTTTCCTCCATGTATTCTGCGTATTCTTCTTCACTGGCAAACAGGATGTACCTGTCGCCCACCAGCCCCATGTACCCGTTTCCGACCAGATATCCTTTCTGCAATGTCTGACTCCTTTCCTGTTTTTAAACGCTGTTTCTTCTGTGTTTCTCTGAGTCTGAGTATAGGAAAAACCGATGCAGAAAGATGTACAATGACTCCGGCAAATTTCCGAATTAACAGATATAAAAAACCCGCTGATCTCTCAGCGGGTCTGTGTCATAAAGTATACTCCGGCATGGATCACAGATAGTATCCATTGCCTGCTAAGGTATATCCTTCCATGATCATAAATCCTGGATCCTTATAAGCCTCACGATAAACTTCTTCATAATTTTCCATCATTTTTTTAAAACAATTGAATATGGATGTGATTATTTTCTTCATGGTGCTCACTCCTTTCACTTGTCAGATCTGTTTCTTCAGGTATAGATGTATACGGAAGGCCGATACTGAATCCACAGTCGTTTGAAAACTTTTTGATATAGTGAAAAGAGGACTTCCGCATTCTGCGAAAGTCCTCTGTGGAGTGAACCGCTCTATTTGACTTAAGCCCATCCGGTCATGTAAGATCTCTGATAGTGATATTCCGTCGAGGGATCACAGGTAATGTATACCTCGCCATCAGAGTATGCAATTTCAGCTATCATCATCCGAAGATATCCCGCCCTGGACCGCTCAGAAGAAGTCGGTGAAAATACCACGGAAAAATCAAGTGTTTTGTCATATCCGATGTTTACACCATATGTATAATAATCCCACCATGAATATCCGCCGTTTGTCACCAGGTTTCCATAGTAATCCTCAAGCCAGTAGATACACTTGACAGCCGTTACGTTTGCATGTTCTTTATTGACAAAGGTAAAGTTCATCTTTATCGCATTTCCACCCACCGAAGACGTCCCGTAATTTCTGACAGCGTAGTTTCCGTTGTGCTCAAGCCGAAAGTATCCATTACTCCATGCCGCATTGACATCATCCGCAAAAAGACGCGCCTGCGTAAACCTGGTCGCCACTCCGGCGTAGCCGGATTCACCGTGAATCCCGTTTCTGCGCTGGAATTCTTTTACGGCTTCCGCTGTCTTCGGGCCGTATGCACCGTCTGCCCTGTCGTTTAAGTATCCCAGATTAATGAGACGCTGCTGAACCCTGGCTACATCATTCCCGCTGGAACCTCTTTTCAGATCAAAAGCGGTTAATCCATATGAATAATAGCTTCCGGAAGCCAGTGCCATGCAGGGCGTTATCAAAATCATCAGAGCCGCAAGACATATAGCTGTCAACCTTTTCTTCATCTAATACCTCCTAAGACAAGAATCCGTCCCACTGTCTGAATATACAAATATACCCATTTCTTCTGCTATTAATATAATTATAAATGACCAGAAATTGCATGTCAATTTATCATTTTTTCATCACTTTTTCTTAGCGCTGGTTTTCCGAGGAATACATTGTGCATTTTTACTAATTTGCAGTCTTTGCGATCAGAAGTGAACTTCCTGCAATAATACCGAAAAGCAGAATCATCCACAACACTGTCGCTGCTGCGCTCTGATCTCTGACACGAAAGAACGGATAAGGCCCGTCCACTTTTCCTGTCCCATTCAGCACCAGCATTATAATCCCATAGCCCAGCGTAGTCAGTGAAGGCAGCAGCCATATATCTGTGTGAGGTTCCCAGCGGATATAGGAAACCAGTGAAAGAATTGGAATGATCAGATGATGATACAGGCCGTTTCCGGAAAACATCAGTTTTTTCAAACCGCCTCCTCCCGGCACCAATATACAGGCCGTTACCAGAAATGTCATCACCAGCATACAGGTCGCCAGATAACGAAGACTAACGGAAACCCCGCCGGCGCGGGTCAGGAGAAACACAATGGAAGCTGCCAGCGCAGCAAGATTGGACAGCTGTGTATAAAACTGAAACACTTTAAAAGACCGTTCCTTCCAACTTCTTGAAAAACCCAGTATCTCACATATGATGATCGTGATGTTTGCTGCTGCCGCCATGAGTACTCCCTCTTTCTTCTCTTTCCATCTTCTGCTCTCACCCGGTTTTCTTCAGGTTTCATCTATTTGATAAGTATACACTATCTGATCATAAATTACGCACTTCAGGTTATCCTATCCTTACAATAAGGTGTGGCCGGCGGTTTTATCGGTCCGGGCACCGGATTGTGAAAGTCTCCTGCGTATGCTATAGTGAGAACGCCATGATTATACAAATCTTTATTACAATACTGATCATCTTTGCCGTTTTGTACCTCGGTCTACTGTATGCCTTATATATGCGATCGATCAGGTGTACCGACAGACAGAAGAAACAGCCGGTCAGGCTCCCTGAAGCAGCAGGATACATACCCTATCACGAACAAATGAAATCCCTGGTATCTGAAATGGAGAAGCAGCCGTTTGAGACTGTAGAGATCCGGTCAGGAGACGGTCTGCTGCTGCGTGCACGCTATCTTCACGTCAGAGACGGTGCCCCCGTCATGATCCAGGCACACGGATACAGAAGCGGCGGAATCCGGGATATGTGCGGCGCCAACAAAATCGCTCGTGAAAACGGAATAAACTCTCTTCTGATCGATATGCGTGCACATGGAAAAAGTGAGGGCCACACCCTGACATTCGGTATTAAAGAACGCTATGATATCCTGGACTGGATTTCTTACCTTCAGACCCGTTTCGGAAAGGAAACGCCGCTTTTTCTGTCAGGCGTTTCGATGGGAGCCGCCACTGTTCTCCTGACGGCAGAGCTCCCTCTTCCGGATGCCGTAAAAGGAATCATCGCCGACTCGCCGTATACTTCCCCGGAAGAGATCGTGCGTTCTGTAATAATGAAAAACAATCTTTCCGAAAAAATCTTCTTCCCCCTTGTCAATCAGAGTGCCCGCCTCTTCGGACAGGTGGATCTGAGATGCGCGGATGTACGGCTTGCCGTAAAAAAATCCCCCGTCCCGATCCTGCTGATCCACGGTACGGAGGATACTTTTGTTCCGTATACTATGAGTGTTGAGATCAAAAATGCCAATCCGGAAAAGATCAGTCTGCTCTTAGTAGAAGGGGCGCCTCACGGCATCAGTTATATTGTAGATACACATACATACGTACAGGCTGCACTGACATTTGTGAAAAAAAACCTTCCTTAATCCATTTTACAGAAGATGCAGATATTTATCTGCCTGATACAGAGCCGCCACTGTATTGTGTGCCAGAACGCGGTCTTTTGATACCAGAGTTGTGACAGGAGCATCCGCATACCTATAAAACAGGCTGTCATGGCCGACGCATAAACCGATCAATACGTTCAGATCCGTCTTTTCCTTATTCAGATACTTCGCCTGCATGATAGGGTTGCACATGTTAACACCTGTCACATGACAGAATTCCGGTATACCGATATCTGCCTTTTTCTGTTCGCCGCACTTACAGCCGATGGAGATGACAGCAAACCCATGCTTCCGAAATATCTTTGCGGCAGTCCCGGCTTCTGTAAGAAGACCAACGCAGGTCGCGATGCCAATTCTTTTTGCCCCAATCTTTTTTGCAAACTCAACGGTCTCTTCCATCCGGGTCATCCGGCAGTAGTTTTCCGCTTCTGTTTCGGCTGCTGCAACTGCGAGCTGCCGGATCTCCGGCTTATCATATTCCTGCATCGCTTCATTCATTACTTCTTCCGGAAAATCAGTTCCCGGACAAAAAGCCGGATACTTTCCGTCTCCGGCATGACATGATTTTGTACGGCAGTCCGCACAACTGTATCTTTCTTCCATTCTGCATCACCTTTCGTTCTGTACCAGTCTCCCGTTCTTCTTCCGGGAACAGTGATCCGCCGGCCTGCAAAAGATCTTAGCAGTTATGCAAACAGGTCCTGTGCTTTTCTTGAAAACCGTTCACCGTAGATCTGGAAATACTCTTTATAATTGTCCATGCAGTTGTGCGGCTCAACGTTGCCGTTTACTCCGATCGGACCCATGTGGATGACCGGCCTGCCGCATGCAGCACCGCCGGAATAGCAGAGCATTCCCATGACAAGTTCATTGGTGAGGATGGACATGATCACGTTTTCACCGCCACCGTGCGTGTACTGTTCCGTTGCAAAGGCACCGCCGAGTTTTCCCGCCATCTGCAGCTTTGAAGCAGACTCAAGGAGCCAGGTCCTCATATCCGGTGTCATCAGCGCAGCATAGGACGGACAGCCGATCACAATACCATGGGCTTCCTTTACAAAACCCTCATCCACATCTTCTATTCCGAAGGCTCGCGCTTGAATTCCTTCCGTTTTCTGCATACCTTCCGCAATCCACTCTGCTGCCTGTCTGGTATTTCCTGTCTTGGAATCATAAATCACTGCCAGATTCATGTTCTGTACTCCTTCCGTTCATTCCTATGACTCTTTTATTCTGTCACAATTACTATATCATACCGTAGACTATCCCGTCTCAGATCTCATTTTAATTTTACAATTATATCCGGAATGACTATTCCGGGTCCCTCTGCATACACCTGTCAGACACAAAAGAACCTGCGGTATCGCAGGTTCCTGTAAGTTTGCTCATACATAAAACAGGTCAGTGTCACTTACCTGTTCTTACCAGCTGTTTTTTTCTTCTCCATATACCTACGGCAGGATCCTGGCGAGATGACTGAATTCTTTCGTGCTGTGATACAGAAGCAGTCTTGGAAAAACCTCCGGAATCTCCATACCGTCCGGAATACATTTAACCGGACGGCCATCGATGATCTGATACCCGATCCAGAAATATACCTGATAATACATAGTACCCTGTATCTCTTTTGCCGTTTCAAGCATAACAGAAGGAATCTTCCCGTCATTGAGCGCGTTTGCGGCAACAATGAACTCACATCCTTTTGTCCCGATCCTGGAAGCGTCTATGCCCATATCCTTTGGATCATGAAAGCTGATCTTTATCGGGACAGGCTTGTCATCCGGAGCAAGTGATTCCAGCACGATGTGCTCGGCACCCCAGGTTTTCTCCTCTAACGACACCTGTGGATCAAGAGAACGCTTCCGTCCCGCTTCATCGATCCCGACGCTGTAGTGTTCTTCCGGATCCCAAATAGTATAACGCAGGGGCTCCAGGGCCTTATTGATATCTTCGAGCAGAAGTGAAGTGCCTTTTCACCATCCCGTCGGGCATGCTCTACATATGTTTTCTGTTCTGCAGTAAGATCCCGTGTGCCAATCCCGTAGTATTTATAATAGGGTTTATTCTTTGCATCATCTGAAACAGGGACTAATGCCGTATGTACTCCTTTACAGATACGTTACGGTTTCGCTTATATCCTTCCTGCTGCTGTGATTCGGGAGCGGGCCCGCACCATCAGCAGCATAACCAAGATCCATCACCATCAGTACTTCTTCGTTTTCAGGCAGGCTGAAAGTCTGAGCCAGTACCTCAGGATCCAGGAAATTGACCCAGCAGCTGTCCACACCTTCATTGGCAGCAGCCAGGATCATATGTGTGGCAACAATGGTAGCATCCTCCACACCGGAGTCACGCTTTCCACCTGGATATGTAAATACATTGTTTTTGTCAAAGGCAACGATAAGGACCGTCGGCGCTCCATAACGGCAGGGCGAGACGGCATCAATCTTTGCCAGACCTTCCGCGGACCGGATCACGTATACACGCTGCTCCTGAAGATTCTTTGCTGTGGGTGCAACCCGTCCTGCCTCCAGAATTGCCGCAAGCTTCTCCTGCTCCACCTGTCTGTCACTGAATTGTTTGCAGGAATATCTTTCTTTTACAACATCTTTGAATTCCATCTTTGTACTTCCTTTCCAACTGAACGACTGTTCTATGCTAAATCTATCATGAATGGTTTTATACGTAAAGAAATACTGTCCAGCCCCTGCCTCAAAGTGAAGAACGCATATGATGCCTCAGTGCTTCGAGCACGCTGTTCATATGATAGCGGATCAGAAAAAGCTGATTGGAATACTGCGGATATTCATCTTTGGCTTTCTCCATCATGGGTGCAATATACTCCTGTGTCTCTTTGATATACTCTGCCATGTGTTTATCGGTAAAACAGGCTGCCATACCCGAAACATTATTGCACCGGTCAAGGAGCTTCACGATCAAAGCGATCCGGTTTCCTGTGATACCTTCATAGTAGGCCCGGTATTCCGGTTCCGTTTTTCCAAAACCTTCCGGTTTTGTGAGCAGTCTGACAGCTTCCCTGGTCTGATCATTAACCGGAAGCTCATCAAACAGGACACCGCAGTCCTCACATACATCATGAAGGAGACACGCTGTCAGCAGGTCATCGTCTTCCAGTCCTAAGGCAAGGGCATGACATGTTAAAAGCAGCGGATGATAAATATACGGTACCTTTTCATCACTGTGCCCGGGTTTTCTGTACTGGCCGTTATGCTTTTCTTTGGCAAATGCCAGTGCCTTCTTTGTCTGATAAAACCCTTTCGCATTACAGTATGCCCCTACATACGTCGCCATACGTACTTCGCTGAACAGGCGGTCGGAAAGATTGGTGGTCACTTCCAGGATCTCGGCCGCCGGCAATTTTCCGCAAAGCAGCCAGTCTGTAGTGACTCCGTACAGTGATGCCAGCTCCGGCAGCTTATCCGTATCCGGAACTGAATTTCCACATTCCCATGAATTCACAGACTTCGTCGAAATAAAAAGCCTTTCTGCAACCTGTTCCTGTGTAAATCCGCAGTTTTTTCTGGCTTCCGCCAGGCGATATGACAATAATGCCATCTTCGATCAGCACCCCCTTCCTTCATCTATATTATATCCCATAAATGCGCTGATATCTGACAGATGTTGGTTGGATCAAATGTTATTGGAAATGAGAAGGCTCCCGCATCCCTTCTGATATCATTTCCCGTATATTTTTCTGTACAGCTCCTCCCCGCGTCTGAAAAGACTCTTTTCCTCCTCAATTGTAAGATCCAGCCTGAAGAAAACCTGGTAGGCGCGCTTCGCTGCCGCTCTGGCACCTGCATAGTCGATTCCGCCGTTTATACCCGCTCCGACAAGGGGAATCAGCTTGGCCAGATTCAACACACCTCGTTCTCCGGTTTTAGCGAGCATACGAAGGGCTGACTTTTTACGCAAATCCTGAAGACTTTCCCCTGCAGTCCGGATTGAAACCCCTCCGAGACATGCGAACGCATACGCACGGACTGTGGGATCAGATGGTTCAAAGCCTGCCATTCTTGCTGTACATGCGATCATCCTGAGCTGCATATACAGGATGCTTGCCACATTAGCCGGAACGCTGACCGGCAGCGTAGAAAATCCTCCGATACCTGTGATAACACCGGATACCGTACATTTAGCGATCTGGCCGCGCAGCATTCTCCTGGATGCCTTCTCAGGTTCGACTCCATCTTTCAGATAACTTTCTGCCAGTTCTTCCACCGAGCTGCTAACATGCGGAATTCCCTTCAAGGCCTTGTCATATAAAAAATCCAACAGCTTCAACAGCCCGGTATAGGTTATACTCTTCTTTCCTGCATCTACAGCCACAGTGAAAACTCCTTTCTGATAATCAGCTCCTTTTAACTCAGTTTTATCATATTCTTCCCGGTAAATCTGCTTTATAAAACTCCTGTTTCTTATCATCCTCTGGTTTTAATTATATTTGCTTTTAATCTAATATGAAACGGGCAATATTGCACATTCCTTTGTTACCCCAGACATCTGAGCAAATGAAAAAAGCACTGCTTTTCGCGATGCCTTTCTCAATTCCTTCTGTTTTTCTGCTGTTCAGCTTTAGATATGCTCTCCAGTTCACCTTTATGAAATGGTATATCAGTCAGACACCTCCCGGGTTTTCTTCCATTCCTCTTCGCCGGATCTTGCTGTCGCTGTCACAATAGCGGCAAGGGCGATCAGCGCAATGACGTTCGGGATCACCATGAGCTGATTGAACATATCTGTCAGCTCCCATACAAAATCATTCGACAGAAGCGAGCCAAGGAAGATAAAGACGATTGCGATGACGGAATACACCGGCACCGATTTTCTTCCGAACAGATACTCCATATTGACCTTTCCAAACAGATTCCATCCAAGGATGGTGGAAAAAGCGAAAAACAGAAGACAGACCGCGACAAAGCTGCTGCCGAAGCCGGAGCCGAAAACCTTCCCGAAGGCGAGCTGTGCCATATTCGACTTGGCTACACCGTCCGCCGCGCCGGATGCCAGCACACCATCGGATGCATACAGCGTAGAAATGACAACAAGGGCTGTCATGGTGAGCACGACAAACGTATCGATAAAAACGCCGACCATTGCAACGACGCCCTGATCATGCGGCTTTGCGACTTTGGCAAGCGCGTGGGCGTGAGGAGTAGAACCCATACCGGCTTCATTGGAAAACAGGCCGCGCTTGACACCCTGGCTGACAGCTGTTTTGAGTGCATAACCAATGCCTCCGCCGATAAATATGAGCCCTGCGCCGGCCGCCACGATGATTCCAATGATCCAGCCCGGAATACCGAAGGCATTCGTGCCGGATTCCGCGATGGAATTAGACTGCACCATGCAGCCGAAAAAGCCCAGCGCAAGAATGATGGCGACAGAGAAAAATCCGGCGAGAAATTTACCAAGGCTGCCGGGAAAGGCTTTCCGGATATAGTATACCGGGCCGCCGACAGCGTTTCCGTCTGTGTCTACCGTACGGGTCTCCTGAGCCAGCACAGCTTCTGCGTAAATGGTGGCCATGCCGAAGAAGGCAATGATCCACATCCAGAAAATTGCTCCGGGCCCGCCGATCAGGATCGCGCCGCAGGCGCCGACAATGTTACCGGTACCCACCTGGGCCGCGACAGCAGTGGTGAGCGCCTGAAAGGAACTGATGCCGTCGTTCTGCTTTCCCCCGTGCAGACTGAGATTGCCAAAGACTTTTTTCATGCCCTCGCCGAAACAGCGGACCTGAACAAATCTTGTGCGGACAAAGGTCATCCATCGGCGGTCTGATACTATACGTATAATATAGTTCAAGGATCCGTCTTTTTGCCTGAGAGATTCAGCGGCAGAAGCCGCCTTGCACCTTCGGCACCCCGTCAAGCG
>CACZSZ010000122.1 GCA_902783945.1 uncultured Lachnospiraceae bacterium | reverse complement strand
TCCAAACAAAAAGGCTCTGTCCTTTTGCCTGAGAGATCACGGAAGACCGCTTACACCTTCGGCACCCGTTAACGGGATTCTCCAGAGCGTGGCTGATCTACAGTCACACTGTATATGTATTGTATGCAAATAAGTACAAATACTTGAATAGTATAGCATGCAGGAAAACACCGTACAAGTGGGAATTCATCGATTTTATTAACAATATATTAAGAAAATAAGAATAAATTTTTTAAAAACAGATGCCATTTGAACTCTGTCGTGGTAAAATACTTCTGAACAGTATGAGTGTTACTCGGGAGGAAAGAAATATGAAAAGAGCAACGATAGGTCTGCTGGCAGTCACTCTTTGCCTTTCTATGCTGCTCGGAGGCTGCGGAAAAAACCAGGCCAGAAAAGTGACGATCGGAAAAGCGACCCCGACACCTGCTGCACAGGAGGCGGCCGTGAGTGCGTCTTCCGCGCCGGCGCAGGATACTTCAAAATCGACGGCACAGACTGGTGTCGAAGTAGATATAAAAAAGATGGAAGGGGTGTATCTGGGAGAAAACGGCAAAAAGGGTTCGATACGCCTTATGGCGAAGGACAGCAAAGTTGCACGTATTCTTATTGACTGGCCGGATACGACTCAGGGCGATCCGCACTGGGAGATGACAGGAACCTATGATCCGGTGAAAAAAGAACTGGTCTATACCGATGCTACCATGACACGCACTGTGACGCGGAACGGACAGCGGAGCACGGAAACCGTGTATACGAAGGGGGCCGGCAGTATTGCGGTAAATGGTCCGCGCCTGACCTGGAATGACGCACAGGCTGCGACTGTGGTGCCGCAGAGTTCCTATGTATACGAAATGTCACTGGATCTGTATCAACAGAAAGTAAGTGAGTCTGCTGCTGCCCTGCCCACTGCGGCGCCGACGGCAGCACCGACACCGTCGCCGCTGAGTCCCGACAGTGTGACGCCGGCTCCTGCACCGCTGAGTCCTGACAGTGTAACTCCGGTCCCGACAGCCGAGCCGACACCTGTTCCGACAGTCCAGCCGACACCGGCTCCGACAGCTGTACCTACACCAGTTCCGACAGCCGAGCCGACACCTGTCCCGACAGTCCAGCCGACACCGGCTCCGACAGCTGAGCCTACACCAGTTCCGACAGCCGAGCCGACACCTGTCCCGACAGCCGAGCCGACACCGGTTCCGACAGCCGAGCCGACACCTGTCCCGACAGCCGAGCCGACACCGGTTCCGACAGCTGAGCCGACACCAGTTCCGACAGCCGAGCCGACACCGGTTCCGACAGCCGAACCGACACCTGTCCCGACAGAAGAGTCTGTCCCGACAGCCCCCGCGGCGGAACAGCCCGCTCCGGAGGATCAGAGCGGCATTGGAATGATTTCAGTTGATGTACAGCTCTTGGAGTCAGGGGCAGATCCGAACCAGGAGCCGGCAGAAGATCCGGGCCAGGCACCGGCAGAGGATCCGGTTCAGACACCTGCGGAGGATCCGTACGCGGAACCGACGGAGGAATCTGATCAGGCAGAAACGGGAGAGCCGGAATCATCTGACGGATGGCAGCCGGCAGGCAGCATGGAAGAGGCAGCTATGCAGGCAGGAATTGAATTCTACGAGTCTGTGTGGTCCGCCGTGCCGGATGAGATCAACCCGTCAGTGGAGTACCAGTATCAGGAAGGCGCCGCAAGAGTCATTTTTGAAGATGAAGAACAGAATTTCCGGCTGGTCATTGCAAAAGCATATACTCAGACGGAAGAAGGATCCGCCGAAGAGAGTGAGTATTATTCAGGTGGATATATCGACTATACTGAGCCCGTGATCGGGTATGAAGGAAGCAGCGGTATGATCCATGCGGCCTCCTTTGAAACAGATGAATATCTCTATACAGTCGAGTATATGTGGGGAGAAGACGGTTCCGGTCTGACAGAGGAAGAACTTGTCAGATTGGTGTATACACTTCTTGGAAAAGAGGTGCCGGAATCGGAGCCTGAAGCGGAACAGAATTCCGGAACGGAGGAGACTCCGTCTGAGTCTGCCGCTCAAAACCCGGATGGTGCGGCAGGGACTTATTCCGATACGCAGCAGGAGAATTATAATATGGATCCGGCAATGGCGGATTACACTGAACCGCCGCAGGAGTCCTACGAAAATGTACCGCAGATGGATTACAATATAGATCCGGCAGTGGCGGATTATGCTGAAGCACCGCAGGGGTACTGAGTAATATACTTTGCGAGTAAACCGCTGCAGAAAAGGATGGAGTCTACAGCTGCATGACAGAGTGTCATGCAGCTGTTTTTTCTCTGCCTATTTTTGCAAAAACGTGGTATGCTGATATACGAAATGAGTCGTGTTCATATCTGGAAGAAGTATAGTATCTGATCACCATCGAAAGGGGGATATTCATGAGCTGGAAGACTGAGGTAGAACGAATTTCAGAGGGGATCCGGCTGCGGGTGCTGGAGCATACCGTAGCACAGAACGGCGGTTATTTATGCCAGGCCTGCTCGTCTTCGGATCTGTATGCCACTCTGTACACCCGCATTTTGCATCTGAAAAAGCTGGATAAGCCGCTGATGCCGGCGCCTTTTTCCGGCGTGCCCGGACCGGATCATAAAGCGGTGACCGGAGCTGTTTTTAACGGGGACGGCGATCCGGACTGCGATACCTTTATCCTTTCTCCTGCCCAGTATGCGCTGGTGCTGTATGCGACGCTGATCGAGACCGGACGCATGGACGAACAGGGTATGAAAGAATACAACAAAGACGGAGGTTCGGTGGAGATGATCGGCGCCGAGCATTCGCCCGGCATGGAGGTCACGACAGGATCTCTCGGACAGGGGATCAGCCAGGCGGCCGGTATCGCTTTTGCGAGAAAGCGCCGCGGCGACAAAGGACGCGTTGTTCTGATGCTCTCTGACGGAGAGTGTCAGTCAGGCGAATTCTGGGAAGCAGTCCAGGCTGCCTGTTATCACAATCTGGGGAATATGATCGCGTTTGTGGATGTAAACGGTTATCAGTGCGACGGAAAAATGACGACGGTCATGAATCTGGAACCGTTTGACGACCGTCTGCGTGCGTTCGGTGCACGTGTATTCCGGATCGACGGCCATGACATAGAAGAGATCGATCGTCTGGGCAGACTGGAACCGGCGGAAAACCCCACCTTTGTACTCTGTGACACCAATCCCTGTCATGAGATGGAATTTCTGCGGGAAAGGGAGCCGAAGTTCCATTATGTCCGTTTCCTGGATCCGGCGGACAGAGAGCGGTATCGCGGATACTACGAAGAAATGATTGCGAAGAGGAGGGCGTGAGAATGGAAATCGTAAAGAAACCACATGCGGCAAATCTGGTCAGATGGGCAGCAGACAAACCGGAAGTCTTTGTTCTGTCTGCAGACCTGACGAGTTCTGTTGAGGCGGATCTTTTCCGCGATACCTATCCGGACCGGTTTCTGTCCATGGGCATTGCCGAGCAGAACATGCTGGCTTTTGCCGGCGGGATGGCAAGAGAAGGACTGATCCCGCTGATCCATACATTTGCCGTCTTCATTTACCGCAGAGCCTATGACCAGATCGCCATGTCAGTGGCCTATCCGAATCTTCCTGTAAAAATGTTCGGTTTTCTTCCCGGCATTATGACACCGGGAGGAGCTACGCATCAGGCAATCGAGGATGTATCCGTCATGCGGTCACTGCCGAATATGACTATCCTGGAAACAGGAGATGCCACGGAGGTGGAGTCTGTGCTGGATGTTGCCTGTGCGGTCGACGGGCCGGTTTATGTCAGGATCCTGCGCGGTGAAGTACCGCGGCTGTTTGACAAGAACGAAGGGATGGTATTCGGCAAGGCCCGTGTTCTCAGAGAAGAATCACAGCCTGATTTCGTGCTGGTCTCCAGCGGGATCTGCACCGAAGAGGGCATGCGCGCAGCGGCCGCTCTGAGAGATGCCGGCATAAAGATCACCCACTATCATATATCTACACTGAAACCGTTTGATCATCCGGAAATCGTCGAGGCGATCGCCGGCAGCCGGTACGGTGCGATCACATTTGAAAATCACAGCATCATCGGCGGTCTGGGGAGCATCGTAGCCGAGCAGATGGCAGAAGCCGGACTCGGAAAGAAACTGTACCGGATCGGCCTGCGGGACACCTTTGTGCACGGCGCGAGCAAGGGATATCTGATGAAGGAATACCATATCGATGCGATGTCCATGATCGCCCTTGTAGAAGACATCACCGGCGAACAGTTCGGTATCCGCGAAGAATCTCTGATGAGTACCTACACACCGGCAGTTCACAGCGATGCCAAGGCAGAAGCACTGTAAACGGCAGCTGTCCGGATGCGCATGCGTCATTAGATAATCCGTAAGGCGAATCCGTACCTCATATGTATATCCGCTATGCGTTGACAACGGTCTTTCGGGCTAACTGCCAGCTGCGACTAAAGATCCGGAATATTCGCCGGACGATACGCTCATATTCCGGATCCCAAGTCTGCGCAGGCAGTGGATCCCGAAAGTCCCTAAAAGCGTCAACAATGCATAGCTTGATATATATATGAGGGACGGCTTCGCATTTACGTATCGACTATCAATGTCCATTACTCTGCCGGATACAGAATGCCAGCCGATGGGCCACATGCTTTTGCAAGCGCGCATTCTGAAAGGAACGGAGCTGAGATCCACTGCTTACGCAGACTTAGTGTCCGGAATATGAATACATCATTCATGAATATTCCGGACACTTAGTCGAAGTCAGCAGTTAGCTCAGCGTAGTGGTTCAGGCAAGCGGTAAAAGCATGCGGACGGAGGCGTCTGTACATTTTTTTGGAGAATAGGAGATATAGATATGCACTTTCAGGATTTTGACAATGACCGCCTTCATGCGCAGCTGAGCGGCGAGCGATTCCTGGTCACGTATGAACTGTTCGGGACGGAAGCGGACTGCAGGACAGCGGCGGAAGAAATATGTGTGGAACAGTCGATCGAATTTCCCGTGAGCGTGGTGCCGGAAGGTGATATTCCGGGACAGATCGTGGGGCGGATCGAAGACTTTTGCCAGGCGGACGAAGATGTCTGGGAGGCGAAGATCAGTTTCTGTGCCGAAACAGCCGGGGAATTCACGCAGTTACTGAATGTCGTATTCGGCAATTTCAGCATTAAGCAGCATGTACGTGTGGCGAAGATCGAACTGAGCCCGTCACTCTATGACTTCATCAAAGGACCGCGATTCGGTATCGAAGGGATCCGTGGCCTGCTGCAGGAATATGAAAAGCCGCTCCTGATGACAGCACTGAAACCGATGGGGCTTTCAGCTGAGGATTTCGGCTCTCTGATGTACACCTTTGCGGAGAGCGGGATCCGGATCGTCAAGGATGACCACGGCCTGGCAGATCAGAAATTTGCTCCTTTCAGGGAGCGGGTCAAAGCGTGCTGCGACGCGGCAAAAGCAGCATATGAGAAGACCGGACAGAAGAGCCTGTATGTCCCGAATGTCACGGCGCCGTTTGCAGAACTGCGTGAGAGAGCGCTGTACGCGAAAGAATGCGGGGCAGGCGGGATCATGGTCGCACCCGGACTGACCGGTCTGGATGCCATGAAAGCACTGGCGGAAGACGATGAGATCGGCCTTCCTGTTTTTTCGCATCCTGCTTTTTCCGGAAGCAATGTGATCAACCGCCAGGGCTTTTCCATTCCGGCATATTACGGAACGCTGATGCGTCTAGCCGGAGCAGATGCCGTGATCTTTCCGAATTACGGGGGACGGTTCGCTTTTACAAAAGAAGAATGCCTGGGGATCGCACTTGCCGGCAAAGAACCGCTGCAGGATCTGAAAACTATGATCCCCTGTCCGTCCGGAGGTATGCAGATCGACAGGATCGCCGGTATGCTGGAGACATACGGAAACGATATCTGTCTGCTGATCGGGGGCGGCCTGTTTACCTGCGGCCCGGATCTGAAACAAAACTGTCTGGATTTTGCAAAGGCCATTGAATGATTGGCAAATTTGCAAAAACAGAAACATTTAATCTTGTAAAACTTGTGCAATTTTCATCCAGGACCTTGCCAGAATCTCGCTTTTTTGTTATAATCTAACTGATTTATCAAATATTTATGGGTTGTGCAAAAGAGGGAGTAAAATGGCAAGGTCTGATCAAAAGAGTATTGCCGAACGAAGGCGCAATATACTTCTGGATGTATGTATGAACCATGAGGTCAGCATTGCTTCGCTTGCCCAGAAATACAACACTTCCCAGATGACGATCTGGCGGGATCTGGAAGATCTCAGTAGAAATCATTACATTCAAAAGACGCAGACAGGGAAGGTGAAAAAAACCAATACACTTTCTCTTGATCCCAACATCTACAGCCGTTCACAAGATCATCATGCAGAAAAAGTAGCGATCGCATTAAAAGCGATCGATCTCATAAACAATAACGAGATCATCGGGATCGACAACAGCACGACAGCAATGGAACTGGCCAGATTGTTTTTTACAAAGGAATCCATCACGGTCGTCAGCAATAACATGCTGCTGATGCCCATACTGTACGGCCACACAAAACTCAAATTCATTTCTGCCGGAGGAGCGCTGAAATTCTCCGGGTATTCCACCGAGGGAGACATCGCCATCAATACTATCCATCAGTTTAATTACGATAAGGTGTTTTTCTCCTGTAATGCGGTAGATGCCAAGTTTGGCCTCAGCAACACGGATGAATTTGAAACAGGCACAAAGCAGGCATTTCTGAGAAATGCACTTCAGAAGGTGCTGCTGTGCGACCATTCCAAGCTGGGGAAAAAAGCGGTATTCCGCTTTTGTGAACTCAAGAATGTCGATATTCTGATCACGGACAGCGAGGCGGATGAAAAACAGATCCGTGCGATCGAAGAGAACGGCGTCCGTGTGATCGTGGCTGATGAAATCAAGAATGAAACAGTATAGTAAGGGCTGAACGGCTGACCGGTGTACAGCGGAATACCTGTCAGTAAGCGCATAGCCGTTTGCTATAGAAGAAACCCGTCGACGTTGTATTTCCAATAATCTTATAGGAGGAAAGAAAAAGAAATGAAAGGCAAAATGTTAAAACGTATCTTAGCGGTCGCTTTAGCTCTGGTCCTGACTCTGG
>CACZSZ010000121.1 GCA_902783945.1 uncultured Lachnospiraceae bacterium | reverse complement strand
TCGAGTATCCGGATGAGCTGCTTGTCGCGCTGGAAGCCTGCACGAAGATCCAGGTGCGCAGCATCAAACAGCAGTTTGCCCGCTCGCCGTTCATGAAAAACGTTGTCTTCTTCCTGCATAACGGCTTTGACTCATTCATGAGCCGTGAGCAGTTTGAGACCTTCTACTGGCCGGGACTGCTGGCCTGTGTCAACGCGGTCATAGAATGCGGCGGCATTCCGAACCTGTACGTTGAGGACAGCTATGATTCCAAGATGGATATCCTGGCGCGCGATCTGCCGGCGGGCAAGTGCGTGGTCACGCTGATCAACTGCAATGTAGAGAAAGCCAAAGAACTGTTTGCCGGCAAGATCTGTGTGTCCGGCGGCGTGAACGGCGTACTGCTCGAGCACGGGACAGTGGAAGATGTGGTAAAGGATGTCAAGGCAGCGATCGACCTCTGGGCACCGGGCGGAGGCTATTATATGAATTGTGACGTCAGCCTGGACCGGGCAAAACCGGAAAATCTGCATGCACTGTTTGAAACGGCGAGAAACTACGTGAAATACTGACGGTGTACTGTCAGGCTGTATAGGCAAGGCTGAATAGGTTCATAGCATTTTCTTCCACCGCTGGGGCAGTAAGCCCACAGCGGTGGGTTTTTTATGAGAAGCAGCGGTTGTTCAAGAGGAAACTAAAGAATATAATGGATACAGATAAGGAGCCGGTGAGATGAAGACAGACGAAAGAATCCGTAAAACCGTGGAAAAGATCCTTCCTCCGGATCTGACAGCCGAAGCTGCTGCGAAGAGGCGGTGGAACAGTATCGCCAAGCCTCTTCATGGGTTGGGAAAGCTGGAGGATCTGGTTGCGGTACTGGCCGGTATACAGCGGACAGACCAGGTCAGGCTGGATAAAAAAGCACTTGTGGTCATGTGTGCGGACAACGGCGTCGTGGAAGAAGGCGTGACGCAGACCGGGCAGGAGGTAACGGCGATCGTCGCGGAAAATTTCCACAAGGGAGAGACCAGTGCGGCCATTCTCTGCATGGCGGCGGGCGCGGATCTGTTTCCGGTCGATGTGGGCATGATCACGGATATGCCGCATGTTGAGAGGCGCAAGACTATATGCGGAACCCGGAATATGACAAAAGGGCCGGCCATGACACAGGAGGAGTGCTGTTCTGCTGTTGCGGCGGGCATGGAGAAGGCGGCTGAACTCAAAGAGGCAGGCTACCAGATCCTGGCTTCCGGAGAAATGGGTATAGGCAATACGACGACCAGTGCGGCGGTGGTCTCGGTTCTGATGAATATTCCGCCGGAGGAAGCGGCAGGACGCGGAGCGGGATTGTCAGATGAGGGGCTGGTCAGGAAGGTCGGCGCCATCTGCAGAGCGATCGCAGTGAACTGTCCTGATCCGGAAGATCCGCTGGACGTACTGGCGAAAGTCGGCGGTCTGGACATAGCGGCATTGACAGGGCTTTTTATCGGCGGCGCGGCGCAGGGTCTTCCGGTCGTGGCGGACGGTTTCATTTCCTGCGCGGCAGCTCTTGCAGCCATAAGGATCGCACCAGCCTGCCGTCCTTACATCCTGCCATCCCACGTATCGGATGAACCGGCTTCAAAGATGCTGCTGGAGGCACTGGACATGGATCCGATCCTCCATGCGGGCATGCATCTGGGAGAAGGAACCGGCGCTGTGACATTGTTTCCGTTGCTTGATATGGCGTTAAAGGTATATAATCAAATGAGTACCTTTGACGGGATCGAGATCGAACCTTACCGGGAATTTCCGGCATAGGAGGCTGCGCAGGATCTGTCCGCACTGTGGAAAGAGGACATAAAATACATTGGAGAAGTACATGCACGAAACGTCGCTGAGCACACTCTGTTACATAGAACGGGACGGCAGATACCTGATGCTGCACCGGATCGTAAAGAAAAATGATGTCAACAGGGACAAGTGGATCGGCGTCGGCGGGCATTTTGAACAGGACGAGAGCCCGGAAGAATGTATGCTGCGCGAAGTGAAAGAAGAGACCGGCTATACGCTTACTTCCTGGCGCTTTCGCGGAATCGTGACCTTCGTGTCCGGAAGCGGAGTGACAGAATACATGCATCTGTTCACAGCCGACGGATTTACCGGAGAGCCCGCGGAGTGTGACGAAGGAAAGCTGGAGTGGGTCGCGGTCAGCGACATACCAAAACTGAATATCTGGGCCGGTGATAAGATTTTTTTCCGGCTGCTTGATGAAAACGAGCCGTTCTTTTCACTGAAACTGGTCTATGACGGGCATGACAAGCTGGTATCCGCCTCCCTGAACGGAAAAGAAATGGAACTGTTTGATCTTCTGGATGAAGACGGCAGACCGAACGGTATTGTCCAGGAACGCGGCGTCGTTCATCGGGAAGGCAGTCTGCACGGGACAGTGCACATCTGGGTCGTCCGGATGACAGAAGGCGGCATCGAAGTCCTGCTTCAGAAACGCAGTGCAGACAAAGACTCCAATCCCGGGTGTCTGGATATTTCATCGGCAGGACACATACAGGCGGGGGCCGGTGTTATGGAATCCGCTCTTCGGGAACTGCAGGAGGAACTGGGTATTGAGGCAGCGCCGGAAGATCTGAAATATATCGGTACGCACCGGGCCGGATATGAAAAGGAATTCTACGGGCGGATGTTCCGTGACCGGGAACAGATGCAGATGTTTCTGTATACGCGCCCCGTC
>CACZSZ010000120.1 GCA_902783945.1 uncultured Lachnospiraceae bacterium | reverse complement strand
GGTCTCTGTCGTCACCCCTTTCAGCCCCTGCTTCTTGGCATAATAGGCCTGTGCGATCGCAGAGTTCAGCTTGTGGCTGCCCGAGGTATTGTTTCCTTCGAATTTGTAATAGATTTTTGCCGGTGTCTGCAGTTTTTCTTCCAGACAATAGGCGCGGACCAGAGGAGACGGACGATACATTTTATAAAATGAACGTATCTCTTCGGGGATTTCGAAAAATGCAGTATCGTTATCCAGTTCCTGCGCGACAAGATCTGCACAGAAAACACCGCCAAGTTCTTCGGCAGTCATCGGCTCATGGGTTCCCGGATTCAGAAGCGGCGCGGGTTTGTTTTTCATATCCGCGCGGACATTATACCAACTCTGCGGCATCTCCGACTCTTCCAGATAGATTTTGTAAGGGATCGTTTTTTCTGCTGCCATGGTGATTCTCCTTTCGATAATAAAATGGCACTGAGTGTAGATACTGCCGGGACAGGATGACAGCTGCTCATACATGCAAAAACCCTGTCACAGCATTTTGCTGGGACAGGGTATTAATATCCTGCGGTGCCACCCGGCTTGGCGCGTCGCCGCGCCCTCTCATGCATACCTTCATATGCTGACGTTTGTTTACGGAGCGCCTCCTCCGTCTTCCATACTCGTCACACGGCTTCCTGTAAACGGAACCGTCCTTCTTTCTGGTCGCCCTCAGAAGTCCATTCAGTTCGGTATTGCCCGCTGCGATCTCACCATCCGCAGCTCTCTCATGGGTAAGGGAAGGAACCTACTTACTCTTCTTCAACGGTTTAACACAGTGTAGCACCAGAGAGCGCTCTTTGCAAGCATTTTTTATCTGCGGAGCTTCCCGGTGGGTACTGCCGTGATCATTCTATGGCAAAAAAGTTGCAGAGTCCTCTGGATTTCAGACGCAGATAACGCGGACGCCGATTCCAGCCGTCTGCAATGATCAGATAGATTTCCCTTTGCTTTCTGTTCTTCTCTTTATCCTGTCCGCCGGAGTCCGTGCTGTGCACCGTTGTATAGCCGTAACAGAGCACATGATGGGTTCCGTAACAGGGATGAAGGTACAGCTGAAGATACAGCAGCTTTCCTTCATCCAGCGCACGGAGAAACTGTATTCCGGAAGGAAGTCCGTGCCATCTGACAGAAACATGGTCAGGCAGCTTTTTATCGACAGGAATACGGAAATGCCGCAGACAGTTTCGGATATACAGCTCTGTCAGAATATCATACGTTCCTCCAAAATACCCGAGAATATCCGTATTCCAGTAGATCTTCATTTTCTGCCCTATCCTGGCGACATTAGAAAACACCTCGTCCGGCAAAGGAATATCCGGATATCCGTACCGGCCTGCCAGCGTCAGGATCAGATTAGTGATCGCCGTCGGCCCGCAATGTCTGTGATAGCCGCCGTCGAGACCGGCGAACTGCCCCGTCGTACACCGTGAGATCCACGGTTCCCACGGACTGACCGTCTTTTTCCGGATAAAGGCGCCTCCGCACCTCTCTTCTGCGTCCCGGACAGGATCCGCGACAGGCTTTTTTTTACTTTTCTCTGTTATCGTTTTAGGCATGTTCCGTAATCTTAAGGCTTTTATTCAGAGTTTCCAGGAAAGTAAATGTATCCAGTCCGTGAGTCATGCAGGCCTGTGCAAGAGTCTCCATCTTGGACACACCGCATCCTATACAGTGAAGCCCCATTTCCGCCATGACCGGTATCAGAGAAGGATACTCGTCCACGATATCACCGACGATCATGTCCGGTGTGATCAGGTCATCGGAAGTGCCGAAGACCTTCTGAAGATCCTGCTGCACAGTGCTGATCTCACGCATACCAAAATATTCGGTAAACACCGGATGCAGGTTTCCTTTCAGGTAAGCCGGCCAGGAAGGGCCGAACTGTATGTGTTTGATATCCAGATACAGAAGTCCCAGCAGAACAGCTATGGATTTCTGACCATGCCAGGACAGAGACCAGAACATCGGGAGCTGGTTCAGGTTGTCCGCTCCCATTACTTCGCGGAGCCGAAGAGCAAACTGAATGATTGAATACGCATCTGCCAGTTCACCGGAATTCCAGACCCGGGCTTTATCTGCAGAAACGTCTTCTGCTGAAGCTGCCACCGCAAAACGGAACTGCACGCTGCCGGCTGTCAGCAGCATGGCATCCCCGGGAAGTGCCCGCACAAGATCTGTATAATAGGACCGCATTTTTGCCCTGCCGTCATCTCCGATCACAGCTGCGATCTTTGAGATCGTGCCGTCCTTGAGACCCGCGGCGATCTTTTCCGTCTCTGCAAACAGCTGTCCGTAGCTGAACCCGGCCGTTCTGTACCCGTTCTCACGCGCTGCCGGCGGCTCACAGGTTTTTGCCTGTTCGATCAGTGCTGAAAAATCCTTGCTGCCATTCTGTTCCTCTGCAATATGGGTGCATCCCGGAATACCGGCGCATCCGGTCGTGTATAACCTGCCCTTATAAGACGGTTTCGGAAGAAATACGCCTTCGGAAGAAGCCAGAACAGGCCCGTGGAACTGCTCGAAATCTTCCTTTTGTGTCTGCCAGGATCCGCCGTACTGTCCGGCAAAATTCGTATACTTTTTCAGCTCCGGATACGCATGGGCACTCAGCAGTTCCCCATGCGTATAGACATCGACGCCGGTATCTTTTGTCTGCTCCAGCAGCAGATACAGGTCCTGAATGCCTGTGCCGGCCACAAGAATACCCGGTCTCTCCTTCGCACCACAGAAGACCCCGGTCCGCTCCGGCTCACCGAACCGGCTGACACGTGCCCGGTGGAACAGATCCATGCTCCTCACACTGTAGCGTCCTGCTTCCATCGTCAGTGCCAGCAGATTGCCGCATTCCATGCTGTCATCCAGGGTCTGCCCGAGGGCACGCTGTATAAATATGTCGACATCGGCATCCTGCAGTCCCAGCCTGTAAGCCTGCTCTGCCATGGCCGCGATCCCCTTGCAGGCATACGTGATCAGTTCACGGAAACAGCGGATATCCGTATTGGTAACAGACATCACTCCGGCTGTTTCTGCCTTTGCCGCATAGTCTTCCGGTGTGCCTTCCCACCCGGCGGCTTCCGGCAGTTCCTCCGCATGTCCGGAGAGAGGCAGAAGCTCTTTTTTCAGGATCAGCGTCTCTGTGATCCTCTCAGAGACTGCCTGCGCGTCAAAATTAGTATTGGTCTGTGTCATACAGAGATTTATCCTGACACAGCGATTCACAGACTCTGCGACTTCCTTTTTTTCTTTCCGCAGCTGTGTCGTCAAGGCGCCGACCCCTTTGGTGACCCAGATCAGAAGATCCTGCAGCGCGGCCAGATCTGCTTTTTTCCCGCAGATTCCTTCACGCGTGCAGCCCTTTCCCGCCATGGTTTCCTGACATTGATAACAAAACATAGGTATTCGTTCCTCCTGCATCAGCGTACCGCCAGCACCTCATAGTCCTGCGCTTCCACTGCCTGTTTCAGCACATCATCATCCACAGTTTCTTTTAATGTCACGACAGCGG
Organism: uncultured Lachnospiraceae bacterium; assembly: GCA_902783945.1. Classification (GTDB taxonomy): domain Bacteria; phylum Bacillota; class Clostridia; order Lachnospirales; family Lachnospiraceae; genus Bilifractor. The sequence continues at coordinate 11,498 of CACZSZ010000120.1, read as the reverse complement.
TGCCGGCTTCATGGCTCACTTCCGCCGCCTCGACCTGCTCCAGAGCCTCCAGGGCTTTTTTCACACGCGCTTCACAGTGTTCACACATCATTCCTTTGACTTCCAGTGTTTTGATCATGATCTTCTCCTCTTTTCCCATATCTGTATTGTTTTTTTTCTTTTTCCGCGGTTTGTCCCTGCTGCCGTCGAACATGCTGAACAGGTTCAGCCTCAGTGCATTGGTCACCACGCAGAAACTGGACAGACTCATTGCCGCCGCCCCGATCATCGGATTCAAGGTAAGGCCGAACGCTTTGTAATATGCACCGGCTGCCAGCGGAATACAAATGACATTATAGAAAAACGCCCAGAACAGATTCTGATGAATATTCCGCAGTGTCGCACGCGAGAGGCGCACAGCTGCCGCCGCATCAGTCAGACGGCTCTTCATCAGCACCACGTCTGCCGCATCGACTGCCACATCGGCACCAGCGCCGATCGCGATACCGATATCGGCACGTGTCAGCGCCGGCGCATCATTGATCCCGTCGCCGACCATGGCGACGCGTCCCTGCTCTTTCAATCGCCGGATGACAGCCTCTTTGCCGTCCGGAAGAACTCCCGCGATCACTTCGTCAACACCGGCATCTCTGCCGATCGCCCGGGCTGTCTGTTCGTTGTCGCCCGTCAGCATGACTACACGGATCCCCATGTTTTTAAGTTCCCGGACCGCCTGAGCGCTGTCTTCTTTGATCGTATCTGCAACGGCAATAACCCCGAGAAGCTGTCCGTCTTTTGCAAAAAACAGCGGTGTTTTTCCTCCGGCAGCCATCTGCCCTGCGGCCGCTCTGATCTGTTCCGGAATCTTCGCCAGTTTTTCGATATAGAGAGCATTTCCTCCGTCCAGGCGGCTGCCGTCGATCACAGCTGTCAGACCATTGCCGGGAAGTGCCCGGAACTCTGTCACTTCTGCCGGCTTTGTGCCTGTCACTTCCGCCTGCGCACAGACTGCTCCTGCCAGGGGATGCTCACTGTTCTTTTCGAGCGCATAGGCATAGTATAACAGTTTTTCTTCTGTCACGCCACCGGTCGGAAGCAGGTCCGTGACCGACGGTTCGCCGCGCGTGACCGTACCGGTCTTATCCAGTGCCATGATATCGATCCGGCCTGTTTCTTCCAGGGAAGCGGCCGTCTTGAACAAAACTCCGTGTTTTGCTCCCATACCGCTTCCGACCATAATAGCCACAGGCGTCGCCAGTCCGAGCGCACAGGGACAGCTGATGACCAGCACCCCGATCGCACGGGATACGGCAAAGCCGATTTCCTGTCCGGCAAGCATCCAGATCACGAATGTCACGGCAGCGATCGTGATCACGGCCGGCACAAAAATTCCTGATACTCTGTCGGCGATCTTGGCGATCGGCGCTTTTGTGGCTGCCGCATCACTGACCATCTGAATGATCTGAGAGAGTGTCGTATCTTCCCCGACCCGCGTCGCACGGCAGACCAGATAACCCGACTGATTGACTGTGGCTGCGGACACACTGTCACCCACAGTTTTGTCGACCGGAATGCTTTCCCCTGTCAGAGCGGACTCGTTGACGGCGCTGCTCCCTCTCTCCACGATACCGTCTGTCGGAATATTCTCGCCCGGGCGGACAGCAAACAGGTCTCCCGTTTTTATCTGTTCCACAGGGACTACTTTCTCCTCACCGTTTTCCAGCAGCGTGGCCTCCTGAGGCGCCAGTTTCATCAGACTTTTCAGCGCGTCGGTCGTCCTGCCTTTGGAACGCGCCTCCAGCATCTTGCCGATTGTGATCAGTGTCAGGATCATGGCCGCCGACTCAAAGTAAAAGTTATCCATGTAGTAGGCAGCCATCTCCGCATCCTGTGACTGCTGCGCACCGGTCAGACCGATCAGCGCCCAGACACTGTACCCGAATGAAACGCCTGAGCCGAGCGCCACGAGCGTATCCATATTGGGGGCTCTGTGCAGAACACTGCGGAATCCGCTGATGAAAAACTTCTGGTTGATGACCATAACGATCCCTGCCAGCAGCATCTGCAGGATCCCCAGCGCAGCCATATTTTCATGCAGTGCATGCGGAACAGGCCATCCCCACATGTGATGCCCCATGGAAATATACATCAGCACGGCCAGAAAACACACCGAAGCGATCAGTCTCTTTTTCAGGACCGGTGTCTCGTGATCTTCCAGGGCTTCCTCCTGCTGTGTGCGCCGTACAGATGTACTTCCCTTGGAAGCGGCCGGCTCTCTGCTGCGCAGAGAAGCGCCGTATCCGGCATCCTGCACCGCCCGGCAGACCGCGTCCGGCGAGGCAGTTCCCTCCACTCCCATTGCGTTCGTCAGCAGACTGACCGAGCAGGAAGTGACCCCGTCAACCTGAGAAACAGCCTTTTCCACTCGCGCCGCACACGCGGCACAGCTCATTCCAGTCACCGTATATTGTTCCATGCTGTCTCCTTTTTATTTCATAAGCTTCGGAAGAAGATGGATGAGCTCATCCATACTTTCCTCGTGTCCCGCCCGTATATCTTCTGTCACACAGGTCTGCAGATGATTTGCCAGCAAAACCTTGTTAAAACTGTTCAACGCCGCATTTACCGCAGATACCTGTACCAGAATATCTGTACAGTAGGCATTGTTTTCCAGCATACTGCGCACACCGCGCACCTGACCTTCGATCCTGCTGAGACGATTCAGCAGGTCTTTGTATTCTTTTTCTGAGCGCTCTTTTGTTTTGTGCCTGCAGCAATCCGGCACTGCCCGGTTTTTATCATTCATCCTGATCACGCCTCCCGTTTGTTCCGGCCCACATGAACTTTCCACAGCACACAGTATATACCCCCTGGGGGTATATTGCAAGGACATAGACCGGTTTTTTTGGGACTGCCGCTTTCAAAAGACATCGGATGTGACGGGGAGCCGGAATCTGTACCCGGCAGCAAAAAAGAAAAGGAGCATCCTGCGACACTCCTTTTCTCATACCCTCTGTTTATGTTCTTACTCTGCCGTCTTCTTTTCTTCCGCCGGTGTTTCCGGTGCGGCAGTGGTTTTTATCTCTTTCTTTACGCCATCTGCAGGCTTTTTTGCGGCTGTCTTTTTTGTTGCTGCCGCAGCCTTTTTCGTTGTTGTTCCGGTCTTCTTCGCTGTCGCAGACGCAGTCTTCTTTGCTGTTGTCCCGGTCTTCTTCGCTGTCGCAGATGCAGTCTTCTTTGCTGCTGTACCGGTCTTCTTCGCTGTCGCAGACGCAGCCTTCTCTGTCGTTGACGCAGTTTTCTTTGTGGTCCCTGACGCAGCCTTCTTTGTTGTTGCCGAAGTCGTTTTTTTCGCTGCAGCTGCGGTCTTTTTGCCTGTGGCTGTTTTCTTTGCCGTTGATGCTGCTTTCTTTGCTTTCTCTGTATCCTTCTTTTCTGCCGTGTCCTTCTTAGCTGCTGTTGTCTTTTTTGTTGTTGTCTTCTTCGGTTCTGCCGTCTTTTTCGCTGAAGAGGCAGTTTTCCTGGCCGCAGTCTTCTTTGCGGCCGGTTTCTCTTTTCCGTCCTCTGCCGGAACTTCCTCTTTTTCATCCTCTGCGGATACCTTTTCTTCTTCTGCACTCTCCGGTTCCGCGTCTTTGGTCTGAAGACCTTCTTTCAGTGCCTCAAACTGCTCCAGATTCAGACTGCCTACCACTTCTGACAGATCAATTTCTTTTCCGCGGATCGTTATCTTCCTTCCCTTAAGTGCTTCCGCAGCTTTGTCTCTCGTCTTTACCGAAGCGGACACCACCTTCCCCGCAATTTCCTGGGTCAGGCTCTTACCCTGTTCTGTGAAATCCTTGCTGAGAGATTTTGCCTGGTCAGCAGTCAGTTCACCGCGTTTGACCAGAACATCCAACACTTCTTTGGACTTGTCGGCTCCGATGCTCAACGCTCCCAGACCGGCCAGAAACACCTTTTTTATACCTTCTGTGAAACGAATATCCTCATTTGCCATGACTCTTTCCTCCTGTTACTCCCTGCCTTTTCTGATAAAAATGATGCGGCGGTACCTGACCGCCGCATTCCATACCTATTTATTTAGTCCTGGATCACTCTTGTTGCCCAAACGGCATTGGCGTGATCGACCCGGTTCCTGATGATCCCCTGCGCAGCGCCGAAGGCTTCGATCGTCTGATCATTTCCAACGTACAGTGCCACATGGTATACATAGCCATCCTTGGCAAAGAAGATCAGGTCGCCCGGTATTGCGTTATCTACCGGAATCTGATTTCCGAATTCCGCCTGATTCTCTGCAACACGCGGAATCGTATATCCGTATGCTGCATACAGTCCCTGCACAAAGCCGGAACAGTCACATCCGCCCAGCAGGCTCGTGCCGCCCCACACATACGGATGACCCAGACACTGCTCTGCAGATTTGATGATACATTCCCTGACAGGATTCGTCCTGCTGCCTTCTTTTATAGATGTAAGGGTGAAATACGTTGCCGCATTATCCTCCGGAGCGACCAGCTGACAGCAGGTACTGAGATTTCCTTCTCCTCCGGCCATCCGGACATCGACACGTGCACGCTGTCCGGTATGCAGATCCTTACGCTGGACAAATCCGCGCACATCTCCGGACTCTATGTAGAACCATCCGTCCCCGACATCCTTGATCAGGAATCCCAGATTGCCCGGTTCCATCGTTCCGCAGACCCGTGCACCTTCATTGGCCTGTTCAAAAATATCCGCTCCGTGTTTTGCAGCCGTCACATACTCTTTTTCTATCACGGTCTGCTCTGCCGTGCATTTCATCCACAGAAATGCCTTATTTTCACTTTCCGGTACTGTGAGTTCAGCGTACAGGTTCTGTCCGCCCATAAGAGCTGCTCTGTCCCCCTCCGGAACGAAGCTGTCCTTCGGAATGAAACCTCGTGCTCTTCCGGATTCTACATACAGCCATGCACCGTCCACTTCTTCCAGAACATTGACAGCCCCGTTTGCCGGCAGCACGGCAATAGCCTTCCCGCCGTCTCCGATATCATCCAGAATGGGCATGCCGCTGCTGACAAACTGCAGATTCTGGGGTACCGTCCAGAAGCGGAAATCACGCTTCGGAACCGGCAGCGGCTGTATATTCTGCTGTGCGATCAGTTCGGCGTTTGTTCGCTTCGGTCTCTTTGCATTTATCTCCTGTGCCTCTTTGGAAGCCCCGTCTGCCGAGATCGATTTGAACACAGCCTTGATCTCAACGGCGCCGGCAGGCATAGTGAAACGGTCGTTTGTGATACTGACTGCGCCCTGGTTCACCTTCCATTCAACAAATTCCGCATTTTTTTCTTCTTCATGCAAAAGCAGAACTTCTGTGTCTTTCCTTATCCGCGCAGGAACAGTATTATCTTTTGAAAACAGCACATCGATCGGATTGCCGTCATCACCGGCATATCTGACACGAACCTTGCCGTCACCTTCGACAAGTACCTTCAGTTCATAAATGCCGGCCTTTTCATCTTCTTTTTCCTCATCCGTCTCTTCTTTTTCTTCTTCAGCTTCCGACTCGCCGTCTTTCTTCGGATCAGCTTCTTCTTCAGGAGAAGAGGATGTCTCTTCTTCTGTAGCGTCTGCCGTCTCCTCTGCCGCTTCAGCTTCGGGGACGTCTTCCTTTTCTTCCGGCGTTGGTGTCTCCGTCGGATCAGGCGTCGGCGTCGGTGTCTCCGCCGGGTCTGGCGTCGGTGTCGGTGTCTCCGTCGGATCAGGTGTCGGCGTCGGTGTCTCCGTCGGGTCTGGCGTCGGTGTCGGTGTCTCCTCTGTATCAGACGTCAGTGCCGGGTCTGGCGTGGGAGTGACAGGTTCATCCGCCGGAGGTGTCTCCGGAGGCGCCGCAGGCTGTTCCGTGCTTGCCGCAGCTGTCTGATCCTCTCCTTCGCCTGCATATACTGCAAGCGGCTGTGAGCATACTAACAGACCTGCCGTGAGCAGGACTGCTGCCATTCTCCAGTGAATTCCCATCCAATTCTTATTTCGATGCATAGTACTTTCCTTTTCCGATGCGACGGAATACTCCGTTTTTCTGTCCGGACTGTATGTCCCTTCTCCCGTTTTCTGTTCTCTGCCGCTGCTCAGACCTCTATCTCGATCTTTCGCATTGTCGGCTCATATTTCTGAAATGCCACACCCGCTGCCTGAAACATCATCTTCGAAGCGATCACTCCGGGAGTGCCGCTGTATTTGTCACAATCATATATGACTTTCTTTATTCCTGCCTGGATGATTGCTTTGGCACACTCGTTGCAGGGAAACAAAGAAACATAGATCTTTGATCCTTCGAGACTCCCTCCCCGATAGTTCAGTATAGCATTCAGTTCACTGTGTGTCACGTAAATATACTTTGTTTTGAGCGGATCTTCCCCTTCTCGGGCCCAGGGAAAATCCTCGTCCGAACATCCTCTGGGAAACCCATTGTACCCTATGGAGAGAATCTTGTTATCGGCACTGACGATGCAGCTCCCCACCTGGGAATTCGGATCTTTCGAACGCATGCCGGCCAGTTTGGCGACCGCCATGAAATACTCATCCCATGAAATATAGTCTTTACGTTTGTCGCTCATGTGCGCTCCTGACTCGTTACATCTGATATACAGTCATTCCGATGTCATTCCGACTTTACCCGTTTTTTTCCTCTTTTCGAACTTTTCAAAGTCCGCTCTCCGGATATTCAGCTTTCCAGTCCGTGTTATTTTGTCCCGAAGATCCGGTCGCCGGCATCGCCCAGTCCCGGAACGATATACCCGATCTCATTCAGATGATCATCCATGGCTCCTACAATGATATCCACATCCGGATGTTCCTTTTTCAGCCTCTCCAGGCCGACCGGGGCAGCAATGATGCACAGGAACCGGATATGCTGGCAGCCATACATCTTGAGCTGGCGGATCGCATCACAGGCAGAACCGCCGGTGGCCAGCATCGGATCAACGACAAAAACATCTCTCTCCTCAATATCCGCCGGCAGCTTGCAGTAATACTCCACCGGTTCCAGCGTGTCGTGATCGCGGTACATACCGATATGTCCCACTTTTGCGGCCGGGATCAGCGTCTGCATGCCCGGAACCATACCGAGACCCGCGCGCAGGATCGGCACGATGGCGATCTTTTTTCCGGCAAGACGTTTTGCCGTTGTCTTCGTCATCGGTGTTTCGATCTCCACATCCTCCAGCACAAGATCTCTTGTGGATTCGTAGCACTCCAGCATGGCGATCTCTGAAACAATTTCCCGGAATTCTTTTGTACCGGTACCGATTTCCCTGATAATACCAATTTTGTGCTGAATCAGAGGATGATCCATGATCGTTATTTTACCCATTGACGTCTCCTTTCTGCTGCACTGTAATGACCTGGTGTCCCGCCGCCTTGATCAGCCGATTCATGATCGCCTGACCCATATGCGGCGTAAAAAATGATTCTGAATAAATATACTGCGTCTCCTTATCGTCAAACGCCCGGAGGATTCCGTACAGATGCCGTGCGATCGCCTCTTCATCGGCAAAACTCCCGATACACCGGACATCGCCTTCCGGGTAGGAATCGCGGGTTTCTTCCGAACAGATTATGCCGACGCTCTCTCCTGCCTCCAGGTGTTTCCGCACTCTCCTGCGTATCTCACCGGCAGCTGCATCCGCTTCTCCCTCCACGATCTTCAGATCTCCGCGCGGTGCGTAATGCCGGTACCGCATACCGGGCGCCCTGGGCCGCACCTGTGTCTCCGTCTCTGACAGGAGACCGGGATCCATGTTCACCTCACCGAGTATCTCCTGCAGTTTTTCCTGTCCCAGATATCCCGGCCGGAGAATGACCGGCACACCTTCTGTAAAATCCACGATCGTCGACTCCAGACCGATCTTCACAGGTCCCCCGTCCAGAATGATCTCGATCCGCCCTCCCAGATCTTCTTCTACGTGTGCCGCCGTCGTAGGGCTCGGACGTCCGGACAGGTTGGCGCTCGGCGCAGCTACATAACCGCCGGATTCCCGGATAAGTGCCTGTGCAATCCGGTTATCCGGAAACCGTACAGCTACTGTGTCCAGACCTCCCGTTGTCTCATAAGGGACAATGCCGCTTTTTTCCAGAATGATGGTGAGCGGTCCCGGCCAGCAGCACCGGATCAGTTTTTCAGCCGCCGGCGGAATCTCCCGGACCAGCCGGTCCAGATCCTTTCTGTCAGCAATATGAACGATGAGCGGATTATCTGAAGGACGTCCTTTTGCCGCATAGATCTTCCGGGATGCTTCCGGATCCAGTGCATTCCCGCCAAGTCCGTATACCGTCTCTGTGGGAAAAGCAGCCAGACCGCCTCTCTGAATGACCTCTCCCGCCAGTCTGATGGCCTCCCGGTCAGGTTCTTCTTCCGTCATGCGAAAAATCTTTGTAGGGATCATTCGCCGCTGTCAGCCTCCTGCTCTGCGGAAGCCGTGCCGGCCGGAACGTCTTCATCGAGATCCGGGCCGGGATGATCTCTTACGATCTCCTGTATCGATTTATAGGACTGCATGAACTGCTTTTGAAGCTTACTGAAAAGCTCTAATGCATTATTCAGTTCATCCTGGACAAACTCGAACTGCTGTCTTCCGGCAGTCGTGCGGTCCTCGATCTCGACCTGTATATCCTGCAGACGCTTCCGGGCTGCGATCTCCGCCTCCTCGCGGATACGTGCTGCCGCTTCCTGTGCTTCTTCAAGAATCTTTTTACGCTCTTCCTCTGTCTCTTTTGCGATCTGCTTTGCGCGGATCTTGGACTCATAGATCAGACTGCCGATCGTATCATAGTTCTCAATATAGGATTGATACTTCTCGCGGACAGTCCGGTCCATCTCCATCATTTCCCTGTCTTTGGTAACGATGGTTTCCTGAAGTTCGGCGATCTTTATATCTTTTGCCTGCAGTTCCCTGCTGATCCGCGCACAATTTCTGCGGGATTCTTCCAGTTCCCGAAGGATCTGGGCTTTTTCCGCATGCGCATTCTCCTTCATCTTCTGAAGTTCCTGCAGCACTTCTTCTTTGTCATAGCCTCCGAACGTCGTAGTCTTAAAGCGTTCCTCGTTATCCCCCATGTGTCTCACCCCTCATATGTGCCATTGCAACAGTATCTCTATAAGTGCTTGCCCACGATCTCCCATATGGCCCTGCGCTCCAGGCCAAGCCTCCAGAAGGCCGCTCCGGCCAGGTCATATTTCTCGATCAGTTTCATTTTTTCTTCGATGGACTTTTCATCTTCCATCCAGATACTGTACCGCTCCGTCTCACTGTCGGATGATCCGACATTCTGACCCGCGTCCGAATCCCAGTGAAGTGAGATCCCGTGTGCATCTGCCCACGAGTCAGCTGCATTCATGCCCATCGCCTCACTCTGCGGACGTTCCTCTCCATAGACGGTCGTCCATCCCCGCGTATAAAACGGGATGCCGTTGATCAGCTGCTCTGCCGGCACCTCCGTCAGTGCGTCCTCGATCCCCTGTACCACAAACGGCAGGGATGCCACGGAGCCGGCTTCTTCTGAGCCGACCGTGTGTTCATCATATCCCATGAGGACGATATAATCCACCGTTTTGGCCTGCTCCTCGCGATTGTAGTAATAAGTATAGATCGGCATATACGTATCGGAAGAAATGACCAGACCTTTTTCATGGGCAGCCACGGAAAGCTCCCGCAGAAACTGCAGATACTGCGGCGCAGTGGCTTCTTCGATCGTCTCGATATCGATATTGATCCCGTCCATTCCCGTACTTTCCGCAATGGAAAGCAGCTGTGTGATCACATGGGTGCGGACATCATGCGTAGCCAGTACGGTCCCGGCCGGATACTCGCTGCCGTACAGATCCTGCAGACAGCCCCACACCTTCAGATTCTTTGCGTGCGCCGCATCCACATATTCCTTTGTGGCCAGCGACTGAAGGTTTCCTTCTGCGTCCGCAAAAGTAAACCACGTCGGAGATACCGTATTCAGGCAGACAGCATTATTGACCAGTTCCTGCATGGCCGTATCATCTGCCGACTGCATATACTGCCACGCCATACAGATTTTATTCTCTGACAGAAGATGCGGGAAAACGAACCGGTCTTCCGTTGTGTGGGTAAGTGTTTCATCCGGCGCACCGGTAAACTCTGTCTTCTGCAGATACCCGATCAGCCCGTCCGGCGTAGCTACTTTGCACCAGACATTGCCGTTTTCTACAAGAGTGACCGTATCACCCGGCTTCAATTCGGCCAGCACCTCACCCTTCTTATCTGCGCGGTTCCTTACCACCGTGGGCTGCGTGATGCTTTCCACCGCCACATTTGTCCAGTTTGTACGCGCAACGACGCGGTAAGGATCCGGAATGACTTCCAGATCGATATCAGAATAATCACGGATCAGCTCAGCGGACAGATAAGGGATACCGTCCCGTATCATCAGAGCCCCTGTCTCATCCTCCGGTCTCCAGATAAATGTACCTTCGGGAAGGGTGAGCAGCATCTCCTGCGCCTTCGGTTCCCAGTAGAAGCTGCTGTTGAAACTGCTCCATACAGTCGGATAGTCAATATAAACCTTTCCGTCCTGTACGACCCCTTTGTTTCCCAGGATCGTATCGTTGACCACCAGCGCAGCCTGATCATCTGAGTTAAGACCATAATATAGAGTTTTATCCATCTCGCGGCTGTTTGTTGATGCGCGTTCAAACAGATACACTGCCGCACCGAGGATCACCACGACCGCAGCCAGTGAAAAAATGACCGGCAGCGGGGATCTCTTCTTTCTTTTTGCCATGTCTTCTCCAGAAATGTATCGTATTACATAGATTCAGCCCCCCGGAAATGGCAGGGGGAAATCTCATATCATTTTTATTACAAAAATCCAACGTATATTTTAACATGTTTACGTATCGATGGCAAGGGAAGACGCCGCTGCATTGCCGGTATGGCAGGGGACACTGCAGAACCAGCGCAGTCGGCGCCCCCTTTTTTTGTTTTTCCTTTACCGGAGAGTTCCAGATGCGGACACTTTCCTGTTTTTTTGCATAAAACCGCTGTCCGGGCAGAATCCGGCCTGTGCTCTGAAATCTGTTATTGCCTGTTATCTGTTACTGAATTCTGAACTGTGTGGAAATCTGCAGCGAATGCTGCGTGAAGAAATACATTTAAAAAACTTGTCTTATCTGAGAGTCGTATACGATCGTCATCCTCTGTCTATCTGCCTATAGGACCACCGCCTTTCCGCAGCACAGACAGCTCTGCCAGGACATGATTAAGTATACCAGAAATCGCGCAATATGCAAGGCCCGCCGCTTCCAAAAAACGCAAAAGCGTTATGTTGCTTTTTCATGGAGGATATGCTATATAGAGTGTATGAAAATAGAAAAAATCAGCGAAAACCAAATACGGTGCACTCTCACAAGGGATGATCTCAGCAGCCGGCAGATGCGCCTCAGCGAACTGGCCTACGGCTCGGAAAAAGCGAAGCAGCTGTTTCAGGATATGATGCAGGAAGCCGAGTACGAATTC
>CACZSZ010000119.1 GCA_902783945.1 uncultured Lachnospiraceae bacterium | reverse complement strand
TTACCGGAAAAGACAGAGTGAAAACACAGAAACAGAATGAGAAAAAATATTCATAATACCTATTGACATAGTAGGTGAATGGTGATATATTGTATTCAACTTCTGAAAGCAAATAATGGAGGCACAGTGATGATCCAAACCGGAAATCACAAACAGTATATGGGCATGTGGTGTTGTCGAATGCTTAACTCCCGGGCAAGTTATAAGACCGGGGCGTCCAGCCATATGCCTGCGCGCCTCTGATGGACTCGATAAGAAGTGTCGATCCTGATCTATAAGTCTTTTGCCCGGGAGCTCTGGATCCTACAGCTCCCGGTTTTCTTATGCCGAAACCGGATGTTCACCGTAAACAAAAGCAGAATAAAAGGAGAAATATTATGAGTGAATACAGATTTGAGACCTTACAGTTACATGTAGGACAGGAACAGCCGGATCCGGCAACCGACGCCCGCGCCGTGCCGATCTATCAGACAACTTCATATGTTTTCCGCAACAGCCAGCACGCAGCAGACCGCTTCGGACTTGCGGACGCAGGAAACATTTACGGCAGACTGACAAACTCCACCCAGGAAGTGCTGGAAAAAAGATTGGCAGCCCTGGAGGGCGGCAGTGCAGCCCTTGCCCTGGCATCGGGAGCCGCAGCGATCACATACACGATCGAGGCGCTGGCTGCAAACGGCGGACATATCGTCGCGCAGAAAACGATTTACGGAGGCAGTTATAACCTGCTTGCCCATACACTTCCTCAGTATGGGATCAGCACTACTTTTGTAGATGCACATGATCTCGCGGAAGTGGAAAACGCGATTCAGGAAAACACCCGGGCGATCTACCTTGAGACGCTTGGAAACCCAAACAGTGACATCCCGGATATAGATGCTGTTGCTCAGATTGCTCATAATCACGGACTTCCGTTGGTCATCGACAATACATTCGGGACGCCCTACCTGATCCGGCCCATTGAACATGGTGCGGATATTGTCGTTCATTCCGCGACGAAGTTTATCGGCGGCCACGGAACTACCCTTGGCGGGATCATTGTCGAAGCCGGAACTTTTGACTGGAAGGCCAGCGGAAAATACCCGAATATTGCAGATCCGAATCCCAGCTACCACGGAGTCTCGTTCTACGATGCAGTCGGTCCGGCAGCGTTCGTCACTTACATCCGGGCGATCCTGCTGCGGGATACCGGAGCAACGATATCTCCGTTCAATGCATTCCTCCTATTGCAGGGCGTGGAAACCTTGTCGCTTCGTCTTGACCGGCATGCAGAAAACACGAAAAAGGTCGTGGAGTATCTGAGCCGTCATCCGCAGGTCGGCAAGGTGAATCACCCGGCCCTGCCGGATCATCCGGATCATGAATTATATAAAAAGTATTTCCCGAACGGCGGCGCATCGATCTTTACTTTTGAGATCAAAGGCGGACAGGAGGAAGCCTGGAAGTTCATTGATAACCTGAAGATCTTTTCACTCCTTGCAAATGTTGCGGATGTGAAGAGCCTCGTGATCCACCCGGCATCGACGACACATTCCCAGCTTTCCCCGGAGGAACTGGAAGATCAGGGGATCCGTCCGAACACGATCCGGCTGTCGATCGGAACCGAACACATTGATGATATCATCGCAGATCTGGAAAACGGATTTGCAGCTGTGAAATAAAGAAGAATACGAAACCTGCGGCAATAGGAACAGTAAGAATTATTATCCGGCCGGGAAGACCGGAGGAAAGAAGAGGAGAGCATTATGGCAAATATTTACAAAGGAACACTTGGACTGATCGGGAACACTCCGCTTGTGGAAGTGGCAAACATTGAAAAAGAATTAGGACTGGAGGCAACCGTACTGGTAAAGCTGGAATATTTTAATCCGGCAGGAAGCGTTAAAGACCGTATCGCAAAAGCGATGATCGAGGACGCGGAACAGAAAGGTCTCTTAAAAGAAGGCTCCGTCATCATTGAGCCGACAAGCGGAAACACCGGAATCGGCCTTGCCTCGATTGCCGCGGCAAAGGGCTACCGCATTATCCTGACCATGCCGGAGACCATGAGCGTTGAGCGCAGAAACATCCTGAAGGCTTATGGCGCAGAACTTGTTCTGACAGAAGGAGCGAAGGGCATGAAAGGCGCGATCGCGAAAGCAGAAGAGCTCGCAGCAGAGATCCCGGGCAGCTTTATTCCGGGACAGTTTGTAAACCCGGCCAACCCTGCGATCCATAAAGCTACCACCGGCCCGGAGATCTGGAAAGATACGGACGGAAAAGTAGACATTTTCATCGCCGGCGTCGGCACCGGCGGCACTGTCACCGGCACCGGAGAATATTTAAAAGAGCAGAATCCGGATATTAAAGTAGTAGCGCTGGAGCCCGCCGACTCCCCGGTCCTTTCCGAAGGAAGATCCGGCTCTCATAAGATCCAGGGTATCGGTGCCGGTTTCGTCCCGGACGTCCTGAACACGGCTGTTTATGACGAGGTGTTTAAAGCAGCGAACGAAGACGCTTTCGCCGCAGCAAAGCTTCTGGCTAAAAAAGAAGGAATCTCTGTCGGCATCTCCTCCGGTGCCGCCCTCCACGGCGCTATCGAACTGGCAAAACGTCCCGAGAACAAAGGCAAGGTCATCGTTGCCCTGCTTCCCGACAGCGGTGACAGGTATTATTCCACTGCGCTGTTTACAGAATGAAGCATACGATATGTCCTTCTGGAGAGTTTGACATGCATGTTAATTAGCATATAGAACGGCCGGAAATGACATTATGCAAACGAAAAGGACATATAGACTCTTCCTTGATAGAGTTATGTAAACGAAAGGGACATACAGACTCCTCCTTAATAGAGTTATGTAAACTATAAAAAAGATTTGTACCGCCTGAGCCCGCCAAAATGAGTTTCAGGCGGTACACTTACCGGAAGCAAGATCAATTTTTTAGGATAATTTACCGCCTGTGGACAAGATATGCGTCTTCAGGAGGTATTTTTTTATAAGAAAAAACTGGAAACCCGGAAACAAGTTTACATAACTACGATTTTGTACCGCCTGGAATTGAATTTTTCATGTGAGGCGGTATAATTCATTCATTGAGGAGCAGAAACAGGCGTTCATAGGCTCGTCAGGAGCAGAAACAGGCGTTCATAGGCTCGTCAGGAGCAGAAACAGGCGTTCATAGGCTCGTCAAGAGCAGAAACAGGCGTTCATAGGCTCGTCAGGAGCAGAAAGAAGCGTTCAGAAGCTCGTCAAGAGCAGAAAGAAGCGTTCAGAGGCTCAACAGGACCAGAAAAGCGTTCAAACGTTTCACAGGATAAGGAAAATCGTGGAAGAGAGATATTGTTTTGAGAAACAGGGAAAAAAAGCAGTGTTGTTTGCTGCATCGCAGGAAGACAGGCCTCTGATCGTTCTGAATAGTTTTGAGAGCGACGGAAGTTCGGTGCTTGATATTCTCAGGGAAGACGGGTGCGGGGAGCTGAATCTGCTTACTGTCGATGGAATTGACTGGAATCGGGATATGTCGCCGTGGCAGTGTCCGGCTGTTTTCAAAGGCGAACCGGAGTTCTCCGGAGGCGCGAAGCATTATCTGGCGGATCTGACAACACAGATCCTTCCCGAAGCCTTGAAAAAGACCAAAGGAACGCCGGCCTTTACCGGTATAGCAGGGTATTCGCTGGCAGGCCTTTTTGCCCTGTATGCGCTTTATGAATGTGACAGCTTCACGCGTGCAGCCAGTATGTCCGGTTCATTATGGTTTCCGGATTTTAAAGAATTTGCCATGACAAATGCAATGAAGCGCCAGCCGGAAAAACTGTATTTCTCAGTAGGAGACCGTGAAGCAAAAACAAGAAACCCGATCATGAAGACAGTTCAGGAGAATACGGAAGCGCTGGCAGC
>CACZSZ010000118.1 GCA_902783945.1 uncultured Lachnospiraceae bacterium | reverse complement strand
TTGGGAGAAATATCAGCAGATTTATGAATGGTCGTGGATCGACCGGAGAAAACTGGAGGAACGGAGCCGCAGGCTTTTGGGAAATGAGACGGAGCTGCAGCTGCGCGCAGTACACCGGGTACAGCTCGGAATTCTCCGGCGGCTTGACACGATCTGCAGGAAAAATGACATCAGGTATTTGGCGGTTCACGGTACACTCCTCGGTGCAGTACGCCACGGCGGGTTTATTCCCTGGGACGACGATGTGGATCTGGCTATGCCGCGGGAAGACTACGACCGCTTTCTGGAAATCGCTCCGAAAGAACTGGGTGAAGAATTTTTCCTGCAGACTCCGGAAAATGATCTCGGCTGTTTTTACGGCGGCTACTCTAAGCTGAGGGATGAACGGACGGCAGCATTAGAGCGGCAGAACCGCGGGAGGCGATGCCATCAGGGCATCTGGATCGATATCTTTCCTCTGGATCGCTGTCCCGAAGACGAAAAGAAAAGGAAAAAACTGCAGAAGAAAATCACACTTCGTCAAAGAGTTCTGTTTGCAAAACTCTATCCGCTGGAAAACAACATGATCCGTGACGTGAGCGGAAGCCGGATCAGTTTTTATTATATTGTCTGCAGAACCGTGCGGCGGATGACTTTGATCCGGAAGATCCGGAAACTCTGTACTTCCTGCCGGGAGACCGGACTGCGTGCTATTCTGGCCTGCTATTACGGGGACTGGGAGAACAGGAATGTATACAAAGAATCCGAGTGTTTTGAAGTGTCAGAGCTTCTCTTCGAAGACATGAAGATCTGTGTGCCGGCAAATTACCGGGAATGGCTGATCCGGCGCTACGGAGAAAGCTTCATGGATCTGCCGCCGTCGGGAAAAAGATACCGGCACAGAGACGTCCGGTTTTACACAGAAACTTCCTACAGGGATCTTCTTTAATAATCCGGTTTGAATATCCGGAATAAACAGCATGCGGAGTGCGTCCTGAAGAGGAATGCCTGAAAGAAAGGAAATTCGGTACTGCTATGGATAATAATAAGAAACCGTATCATACAGGACTTTTGATGGGGGTTTTTGATTTGTTTCATATCGGACATCTGCGTCTGATCGAGAGGGCAAAGGCGGAGTGTGACTTTCTTCGGGTAGGTCTGCTTTCAGATGAGCTTGTAATGCATTTTAAACAACATGCCCCTGTGATCCCGCTGGAAGAACGTATGCAGATCGTTGAGGCGATCCGTTATGTCGATGAGGTGGTGGCGATCGATGATACGCCTTCCCGCATCGAGGAATGGCACAGGAGGCCTTTCGACTGTTTTTTTTCCGGAGATGATTACGAGGGAAATGCATACTGGGAGTGGGAAAGAACAGAACTGCGGAAGCTTGGGGCAGATATCCGGTTCTTTCCTTACACAAAAGAACAGAGTTCAACAAAAATACGAAAGACCATAGAGGGGAACTGACATGCGCCGGATAATGATGGATAAAAAAACAAAAACCGCTCTGTTCAGCAGTATCTTTTTTATGTTGATCGCGCACGGCTATCGATGGGCTAATGCGATGTATAATCATGACTCTCTGCTGATCGTGCAGAACGATCAGCGCTGGCAGATTTCTCTCGGACGGATTTTTAATCCTGTGTACGTATTGTTCCGGGGTGAGATCGCAGCACCGCTGCTTGTCGGATTCCTGGGAAGCCTTTTTTTAGCGGCAGCGGTTATACTTATTGTAAGGATTCTGAATTTAACAAAACAGATTTCCATAATTCTTTGCGCAGGAATACTGACCACTTTTGAGACCCTTGCTTTTTTAAATGCATCCTTTGTGAATTTTTATGATATTTATATGCTGTCACTGCTGCTTGCGGTGAGCTCCGCCTGTTTACTTTTGCAAAGACGGGGAAAGTTCATCTATCCGGGAGCGATTCTCTGCAGCGTACTCTCTCTGGGACTTTACCAGTGTTACACAGAAGTAACAGTAATACTTATCCTGATCAGTCTGCTGCGTGAACTGCTGGATGGAGCCCGGCCCGTTCAGGTTGTGAAGAAGATGTTCAGAGCCATTCTGGTATTGCTCACAGCAGGCATATTGTATTATATCTGTCTGAAAGTGATCTGGCATGTCACGGGGATACCGTCAGTGAATACATATAACGGGCTTGTCCAGATATCTGAAATTCGTCTGGAAAACCTGCCGTCATTGATCGGAAAGACATGGATTTATCCATTCAGGTATTTTCTGGATCCCGAAATGGCTCACCGGGTATGCTCAGCAGTTATACATGTTATTCTGCTTATTATTTCACTGATCAGTATGTGGAAGATCGCTGCATGCAGAAAGCTTTCGAAGTCATGTATACTTACCGGCATGCTGCTGCTTTTACTGATGCCCCTCGGTGCGAATGCTGTTTTTTTCCTCACATCCGGTTTTAAACATGGTTTGATGACATATGCTTTTTCTTTCTACACGATCTGGGCAGTTATGCTCTATGATCTGTTTTTGCAGAATGCGGAGTCATCCCTGCATGTGAATGTGGTCACAAAGTATGGCGTTCCTTTTTTGTGTGGTATTTTGGTGTTGAATCATGTGATTTTTTCCAATCAGCTGTATGTAAAAAAAGATCTGGAAACACAGGCGTCATTATCTGCGATGACCAGGATCCTGACGGAAATGGAAAATACGGACGGATACAGTATGGGATCGACCAGGGTGGCTATTCTGGGTGATTTCTCTGAAAATCCGATTTCTAAAGGACGTACAGAGTTTGATTTTGTACACGATTACTTTGTCGGGACCTTAAATACAATGACCGTGTCATACTATAATACGTATGAATGGTATTTTAATTCTGTCCTCGGATATCCGGTCAATCTGGTTCCGATATCCGATCTGCCGCAGTACTTCACAGATCCTCGGGTGCAGAGCATGCCGGTTTTTCCGGGAAAAGGATCTGTTGCAATGATAGATGATACTTTGGTCATACGGCTTTCGGAACAGCTGGAACCACAGGATATGCCGTAATACTATTTGAGCTGGTATAAACGGATCCTGTATTGCAAATGGGTTGAAAACATAAGAAAGGAGGAGAAAATGGGATTTTTCGACAGATTTCGAAAGAACAAAAAAGAACCGGACCGGAAACCGGTAACAGAAAGTACTCCGGTAACTGAAGTGAGTCCGGAAGCAAATTCGGAAATGGCTGCCGCACCGGAAACCGGAGGCAGCGAAGCGTCCTGGGATGACAGTGAAAGCCTGAGTCTGAGTATGAGCAAAGGCTCTGTACTGGAGGAGTCGGTCATACCGGAGGATGCATCTGAGCCTGTTGGAACGGAACCCGATGCCATCACCAACGAACAGATCACGAAAGATACGGTCGTGCTTGATACCTATCTGGTGAAGTCGGACGCCATCAAGGGCGGCATGGGCAGCGTGTGGAAGGTACACCATAACGGGTGGAATACGGATCTGGCCATGAAGCGGCCGCAGCCGAAGTTCTTTGCGGAAGGCAGCGAAAAGCGGAAAGAGAATTTCGTTCATGAGTGTGAGGCCTGGATCAACCTGGGCCTGCATCCGAATATTGTTTCCTGCTATTATGTCCGTGAGATCAGCGGGGTGCCTACCATTTTCTCCGAATGGATGGAAAACGGGAGCCTGAAGAATCGGATCGATGACGGATGCTTATATGAAGGTACTGAAGAAGAAGTACAGGAACGGCTGCTGGACATCGCGATCCAGTTCGCCAGAGGACTGCATTACGCTCATGAATCCGAAGGGCACCTGATCCATCAGGATGTCAAGCCGGACAATCTGCTGCTTACCAAAGAATGGGAAGCAAAAGTGGCGGACTTCGGCCTGGCCCGCGCCCGTACGCAGATGCTGGGCACTGCGGCAGATGATCCGGAAGCGGGAAGCGGAAGTAAAGCGGAAACGGACGTTTCAGACGGAGCGACACATATGGCTCCTACCGGCGGCTATACACCGGCGTACTGTTCCTGCGAACAGATCCTCGGGAAACCACTGACCAGAAGGACGGATATTTACAGCTGGGCTGTTTCTGTAATGGAAATGTATCTGGGGAAACGTCTGTGGAGGCGAGGGGCGGAAGCCGGCAGGAACTGCGGCGGGTATTTCACCCGGTGCCGGGTCAGTATGCCGGAATCCCTGCAGAAAGTATTGACACAATGTATGGCGGAGGATCCGGACAGCCGGCCGCACGATTTCGCAGAAGTGGAAGATGCCCTGAAAGCGATCTATGCAGAGATATCCGGAAATGCCTATCCCCGTGAAAGTCCGAAGGCCGCGGCGGATACACCGGACTCTCTAAATAATCAGGCGCTCAGTTATCTTGACCTCGGAAAGACCGTAGAAGCTGAGGAACTGTGGAATAAGGCCCTGGAGAAGATGCCGGGTCATCTGCATTCCATATATAATTACGGGCTTTTCTTATGGAGAAACGCACAGATCGATGATGAAGAGCTGATCCGGCGGTGTGTATCTTCTGATCAGGCAAAAGGCGATACCGGTCTTGCTGCCAGATGGCTGGAGCAGATCAACGGCGAGAGAGGAATATCGGAGAAAAAACTATTCGAGAACAGCACTAACTGTGATATGATCGAAGGCTTCCGGTATAATACTTCGGTCGTCCTTACCCGGGATGGAAAGCGGCTGTATACGGTCTCGGATAAGCTCAGATGCTTTGATACCGAAACACTGGCCTGTCTGTATGAAGTTCCTGCTGATTATTTGAGTGCAAAAGCCATACTGCTCACCAAAGATGAGAAAACCATTTTGCTTGGCGGACATGAAAAAAAATTGAAGCGTTTTGATGCTGCCAGCGGCAGACTGATATATGAAATGGGAGGGCATACGGAGGGTATTACCCGCATGTGTCTTCACCCGAACGGGAGATTCTGCTACACGGCATCGGAAAGGAAAGACAGAACCATACGTAAGTGGGAGATCCGCACAGGGAGATGTGTCAACGTTTACCATATCGAGAGACCGGATTACCTCTGGACACAGTTTCATGATATGGGGATCAGTCCGGACGGAAGGTTTCTTTATGCGGCTGAAAACTATAAGATGGATGTTTTTGATGAAACAAAGGGACGGCTTGCCGACACACAGGCCAAAGACTTTCGCGTGAATCATGCAAAAGCCATCAGCCTGACCGGAGACGGTGCAGTCATGTATGCTGTCGGTACATCATCGACCGAAATCGTGAACACAGGTACGATGACTGTTGCGAAGGAAATGAAAGCATTCGGTTATCATTCATATCTCGGGGCAGACGGCAAAAAACTGCTTGTCGGCGACAACAGCCTGAAAATCTGGGACACCGGAACACTCAGGTGTGAGCGGACAGAATTCGGGCATAATAAAACGATCACATCCATTTCTGCTTCTGATGACATGTCTCTGATCGCGACCGGATTTGTAGACGGGGAAACAGTTCTGCTCTGGCATAATCCGGCTCCGGAAGATATCCGGCCGGCTCCGTGGGAACTGTCTGTTGCCAAGAGCTATAAGGAAGCCGCAGCCAGACAGGAAAAGGCGGATGTGTATACAGAACAGATACAGACCTGTATTGCAGAGAAAAATATTGAACAGGCACTGGAAATTCTGACAGCAGCGGAACAGGAGGTCAGAACGGAAGGAGCTGCCCGCCTCAGGGATCTGCGAAGAGAACTTACGGCATTGTGTAAACGTACTGCGCTGGCTGATGTTTCCGCTGCAGAAGAAGTGGCTTCTGCCAGGGAAGGATTTTCCGTAAAAAGTATAGATGTAAATCCGGAGACTGGACAGATTGCCCTGACGGATCTGCATCCGCATGTACTCATATGGGATGACAGGCTGGAACATTGTACGGAGCTTGCCGCTCCCGAACAGGCTTTCTCGGCGAGGTTTTCCTCTTCCGGCAGACGGCTGGCGGCCGGCCTTGACGGACAGATCATGATCTGGGAAAAAGAGGAGGGGGATACATACCGGGAGATGCGCCTGATCAGGAATGTGGATAAAGATGAATGTTTCGCCATTTATCACATCGGGTTTTCGCCGGATGAACGAGTGGTCTTTTCGGGCAATGACAGAGGAAGCAGTGCATTGTGGGAGGCAGAGACGGGCAGATGCATATGCAGGTTTGAACCTGATTCAGAAGATGACGCTGCGGAAGTGACAGATTTTTGTTTTTCACCGGACGGACAGTATATAGCCATTCTGGATGTATATCACCACCTGCGGGTCCATGACTATAAAAACAAAAAGACTGTCTGCCTGCTGCCGGACGACGATGACTCTCCGATGACCCTGTACGACGGACTCTCCTTTTCCCTGGACGGCGGGAAACTGTTCCTGATCGAGAATGAGAATTTACTCAGGTTCTGGGATACAGAGACCTGGGAGCCGGCAGGGAAGATCCGCCTGCTGGAAAAAGAGAAGGCCGGAAGGAAAATGAAACTGAGTCCGGATGGCAGCTATATAGTCACCGGAAAAGATAAAGTCCGGATCTGGAAGTTCCCCGAAGCGGAGATGCTGTTTGAACTTGAAATTCCGGAAAGATCGAAATTAGGCAGGGTGTCCGGACTTGCGTTTTCCGGGGATATGACCAGGCTGTATGCGATCAACTATAACTACATTTTGTCATGGGATCTGAAATGGGAGCTGGAACAGTAATGACCATGAAACTACAGTATAAAACCAGGGGGATGAGTAATCCCAAAGGGAAACCGAAGGTATATTTCAGCTGCCATCCGGACGATTTTGACAGAGCATTTCCGGTCATTTCCGAAGATCTTCTCAGCCACAGTAACTGTGCGGTCTGGTATGATGCGGAACTGGCGGGCGTTCAGGCGCCGGACAGCGAAGGACAGGCAGATATTCCCGAAGCTGTTCCGGAGGACTTCCTGCAGGAAATGCAGCTGGCCGTTTTCGCCGTCACTTCCCGTTTCCTGTATGAGAGCAGCCATGCAAGAGATCTGGAACTGCCGCTGGCACAGAGTCTTCATATCCCGATCCTCCCTATCATGCTGGAAAACGGGCTGGAAAGCGAATTCAACAGAATATGTGCGCAGATCCAGGTCGTTCCGAGATACGGGACAGATCCGACGGCCACGCCGTATGGGGAAGTCCTGCAGACATTTCTGGATTCCGTGCTGGCAGGAGATGAACTGGCGGAAAAAGTGCGTGCGGCATTTGATGCCTATGTCTTTCTGAGTTACAGGAAAAAAGACCGGCGCCATGCCCAGCGCCTGATGCGCCTCATTCATGAGAATCCGCAGTTCCGGGACATCGCCATCTGGTATGACGAATATCTGGTCCCGGGCGAAGGGTTTAACGAAGCGATCAAAGCCGCCTTTGAAAACAGTTCGCTTTTTGCCATGGCCGTCACACCTCATTTGGAGGAAAAGGGAAACTATGTCATGCAGATCGAGTATCCCATGGCACGGGACCGGAAGAGAGAAGAAAACGGTTTTGAGATCGTTTCCGTGGAGATGTACGATCCGGACAATTCTCCGGAGGGGAAAAACTGGCGGGTCGATCCTGAAAAACTGAAGAAACATGATGAATTCAAATACCCGGAGATCACGGATCTGAAAGATGAGCATCGTGTCCCGGAACGGAATCAGGCTTTTATAGATGCCCTTGAACGGATCGCTAAAAAGGAAAATGACGGATCCGCACAGCACCGGTTTTTTATAGGGCTGGCGTATTTAAACGGGATTGACGTGGAAGTCGATTTTGAACGCGCACTGGGACTGATCAAAGGTGCTGCTCAGGACGAAGAACCCTGCATGGAAGCAACCGCAAAGCTGGCTCAGATGTATGAGCACGGAGAAGGTGTTGAAGCAGATCCCGGAGAAGCACTGTTCTGGCAGAGGGAGGTCGTATCCCAATATAAAAATGCCTGGGAAAAGAATCATGACCCGGATGAGCATAAAGGTTATGGAACGGCGTATTTTAAAGCGCTCCGGAAGCTTTCGGATATGCAGAGAGGGACCGGAGATATCCGGTCTGCCATTGAGAGTGCAAAAGAGGCACTTGCTTTCTGTGAGAAATTGGAAGAAGAGGTCGGTATCCGGGAACAGGAGCGGGATAAGGCGGTTATGCTGAATCGTCTCGGCAGTCTGTACCGGGACATGGGAGAAAACGGACAGACTGCAGACTGTTATGAGAAAGCCGCTGCCATCTACGAAAGACTGGTCTATGAGATCGGAACGAAAAGAGCCCGGCGGGATCTTTCTGTCAGCTATGAACGGCTGGGGGATCTCTCCAGAAAACAGGGTGAATTACAGAAGGCAGACAGTTATTATAAAAAAGCACTGCAGATCCGGAAAGAATTCAGTGAGATCTCGAATGCCCCGGAGATCCGCCGTGATCTTTCGGCTGTCCTGACAAAACTGGGGAACGTCCGCAGGTCAGGAAAAGATTTTGCCGGTGCCGGCTTGTATTACGGTCAGGCGCTTGCCATGGACAAAATCCTGGCGGAGGAATTGAAAACATCCCAGGCGTATGACGATTACGGGATCAGCCTTGTCAAGACCGGGAATATTTACAAGGCGGAAGGCCGTCTGGAAGAAGCCGCAGAACAATACGAAAAGGCCGGGGCTATCTTTAAAGAGAACAGTAAGAAGACCGGATCCCGGATTTTTCAGGATCATTATGCCGGCGGCTGCGAGAAGCTGGCAAGCGCTAAGAAAAAACTGGGAGAAACAGAAACAGCCGCGGCATTGTACCAGGAGGCGGTCCTGGCACGGGAACAGTTATATCAGGCGGAACATACGGTCTCATCTGCTCATGCTCTGGCAGCGGCATATTTCAATGCGGCTTCCTTTTTCAGGGATAAAAGTATGATGAGAAAAGCGTATGCACTGTGGAAGGACTTGAGTGTGAGTCATCCGGAGTATGGGAAATATCGTGATAAGGCAGAGAAACTGAGCAGATGATGAGGAAGGAAGGCAGCACATGGCGGGAAGCTCTGCGGAAACAGAAAGAAAACAGACAGGATTTCATCAGGAAAATGTGCGGCGCCGTGCCCGGTACGTACTTGTCTTTCTGATCCTGATCGCGGCTCTTGCCGCAATCACCGTTTTGAATATCACGATCGGAAATGTGTCAATTTCCGGAAAGGATATTCTGAGGATTTTGTTCCTGAGATCAGGCGATCAGACGGAAGTCAATATCATCTGGCTGATCCGCCTGCCGCGTGTGACCATGGCTTTTCTGCTGGGCGGTGCATTGGCGCTGGCAGGTTTCCTTCTGCAGACTTTTTTTGAAAATCCCATTGCCGGTCCGTTTGTCCTGGGTATTTCATCAGGAGCCAAAATGGTCGTGGCGGTCGTCATGATCCTGATGCTGGACCATATGCAGACAGTCTCATCCTGGACGCTTGTCGCGGCGGCTTTTGCAGGTGCGCTGCTCATTACTGCCTTTATCCTGATGATCTCCCGGAGAGTGCATCACATGGCCTCTCTGCTCGTGTCCGGCATCATGGTGGGATATATCTGTTCTGCCGTATCGGAATTTGTGATCACTTTTGCGGAAGACTCTGATATCGTCAATCTGCACGGCTGGTCGCAGGGCAGTTTTTCCGGCATGAGCTGGGCCAATGTCGGTACGGCTGCCGTGATCGTGCTGGCAGCGACGGCAGCTGCATTCTGTCTTTCAAAACCGATCAGCGCTTTTCAGATGGGCGAAAAATATGCCCAGAGTATGGGCGTAAACATCAGGACGTTCCGGATCGCCCTGATCCTGCTTTCCAGTGTACTTGCCGCGGCAGTCACAGCTTTTGCCGGCCCCATCTCCTTTGTGGGGATCGCAGTGCCGATCCTGATCAAAAAAGCGCTGGGTACGGCAAGACCGCTGGTCGTGATCCCGGGTACTTTTCTGGGAGGTGCGGTCTTCTGCATGGCCTGTGATCTGATAGCGAGAACGGCCTTTGCGCCCACGGAACTCAACATCAGCACGGTTACGGCTGTGTTCGGAGCGCCGGTCGTTATCCTGACCATGATCAGCCGTCAGAAGAGTTTTCGTGACTGACACAGGAACAGCATTGCAGAAGAAAAAGAAAGATACTGTCTGAACAGAGAGAATACAGAGTATGGCTATGACAAACAGTGAAGAACAGATCAGCGAAAACACATATCACATTATTTTAAACGATCTGACCGTCGGGTATGACGGTGTCCCTCTGATCCGGGATATGCAGATCGGGATCCGCAAAGGAGAGATCGTTTCTCTGATCGGACCGAACGGATCGGGAAAATCTACTGTATTGAAAAGCCTTGTCCGTCAGCTGCCGCCTGTTGCGGGAACGATCTGCCTTTCCGGGAAGGATCTGATAAAAATGCCGGAGGCGGCTCTGGCAAAGCATATGGCCGTAGTTCTGACGGATCGTGTCCGGGCGGAGCTGATGACCTGTTATGACATCGTGGCGACCGGACGGTATCCCTATACCGGGCGATTCGGAAAACTCACACCGGAAGATGAGGAAAAGGTGGAAGAAGCGATCCGGCTGGTCCATGCTGAAGAAATCGGAAAGAGAAATTTCAACGCGATCAGTGACGGTCAGAAGCAGCGGGTCCTGCTGGCCCGTGCTATTGCACAGGAACCGGAGATACTGATCCTGGATGAACCGACTTCGTATCTGGATATGCGGTACAAACTGGAACTGCTGACGATCCTGAAGCGGCTTTCCAGGGAGAGAAGCATGACAGTGATCATGTCTCTGCATGAGATCGATCTGGCACAGCGGATCTCGGATAAAATCCTCTGTATCCGGGAAGAGCATACTTTTGCTTACGGCACGCCGGACGAAATTTTCAGGGGGGATATCCTGAGGGAACTTTACGGACTGGACAGCGCCTTCATCGATCCCTGTTTCCGGGATTATCTGCCGGCAGGACCGGGATCCGGATGATCGTGTTCTTCCGGCCTCAGTTCACAGTGCTCATTCAGCTCCCTGTGTGTTGTTCCTTTGAACGCATGTGGTCCTGTGCGGAGAACATGGACGGACGGCTGTACGCCAGCAATTCATAAGAGATCAGCAGATGCAGCCTCGTCGCATAGTCAGAGAGATCCAGATCTGTCAGCTGAAGGATCTGGTGGAGCCTGCGCAGCAGCGTGCTTCGGTGCATATGCAGCTGCTGTGCCGTTTCGGTCTGACTGCACTGGTTTTTCAGATAGCAGTACAGCATGTCTGCATCGCTGCTGTGGCGGCGCTGATCCTTTTCCATCAGGAGCAGGATCGCGGGATGGATCAGCTCCATATGCGACTGGTCTTTTAACGTACGGAAGATATAGGGCAGAATGAATTCCTGACAGGAAGAGATCCTGCCGACATTCGGACTCCCGAACTCAACAGAAAGGCTTGCCTGCATAAGGAAATGGGA
>CACZSZ010000117.1 GCA_902783945.1 uncultured Lachnospiraceae bacterium | reverse complement strand
ATCACATGCTCCTGTATGGCAGGCAGAACCGGGAAATTCATATCGGCGACCCACATGGGAATGCTGGAAAAACCCTGTTCCGGCGGATCCGGAGCAAAGCCGGTTCCCAGTCCGTCAATGGCCAGGGCGTCATGCCCTTTTCGTTCCAGAATAGATGTAAAATCGTATTTCACTTTATCAATTCCTCCTTGTATGCCTCAGGGACAGGCTGCCTCGAGCATGCAGATCGGTTTTCCTTCTGCCACGAATTTTTCTTCGTATTCAGTCATGATCATTTCTGTGCCGGTCAGGATATCTTCCTGTCCGTCTGCCGGCACAGTATCTTCCCGACCGGTCCCGTGCAGATCAAAAGTATGCTGCAGGAGTGTCCATCCGTTTTCCCGGATCTGCTCCAGAGAATACTCAAAAAGATCCCTGTTGTCTGTTTTGAATTCCAGTTTTCCGCCCTGGGGCAGCACGCTCTCATATCGTTTCAGAAACCGGCCTGAAGTCAGCCGTCTGTCCGCATGCCGGTCCTTCGGCCAGGGGTCGGAAAAATTCAGATAGATCTTCTGTATCTCTCCCTTTTCAAATACAAGGGACAGATCCGCTGCATCCAGACGCAGAAGCCGGAAATTACAGTCAGCCTGCCGGTGCGGACGCCTCTGAACACGTACAGGAAGCGGTTCCTTCGCTCCGGTCGTTCTTTGTTCTGCCCTCTGTATCGCCCGCAGCAAAACACTGCTGTACATTTCTATTCCCAGATAATTGTTCTCCGGATGACTTTCCGCCAGATCCATCAGAAAGCGTCCTTTTCCGATTCCGATCTCCAGTTCAACCGGATGGCCGTTTCCGAACACTTCCTGCCAGCGGCCCTTCTGCTTCTCGGGATCCCGCACGACAAATTCACTTACCGCGATAATATCACGTGAACCCGGTATATTTCTCAGTCGCATAAATGTATGTCCTCTTCTTCAGTATAAAGGTGATGCAGTGTTCACAGCTTTATCAGTATACCACAATATCCTGTTCAATTTAAAAAAACCGTTCCCCGGATGTTCCTTTGAGAGACCGGACAGGTGGACACCTGCCGTAAGCTGGATTACAATAATACTACGGCAAAGATAATAACGAACCCCTGTGGGTCTGCCTGCCGGAAAGGACCTGTGCGAATGATCTTCTCAAAAAGGAAACGATTTCTTTATTCTCTTATTATTGTCATTCTTCCCTGCATGATACCGGCAGGCTGCGGGAAATCCCCGCTTTCGGGTACTTTATCGGGCAGTACGGTGGAGCCCGTCTATTCTGTTATATCTTCTTCCGCATCCGGCACTCCAGATTCCCTCTCCGCATCCGACAGTACCGGCTCAACTTCCGTGTCTGACTCCTCAGAAGTTTCTGTATCTGTATCTTCTGACAGTACCGTACAGACTGCATCCTCTGAAATCCCGGAGACAGACAAGGCAGTTCCTGCCCCGACAGTACGGCCGGCACTTGAGGCGGAGCAGGTGGAAGATCCTGAACTCAGCTACGATTTCTCTCTCGGTTTTGCCGGAGACATCAATTTTGCAGACGACTATATTCCCATGGGGTACCTTGCCGCAGTCGGTTCCGAAGACATATCAGACGGTATCGACCAGGAGTATATTGATATCATGAAGGGAATGGATCTGATGTGGATCAATAACGAATTCACCTACAGCGACCGCGGGGAACCGCTGCCCGGGAAAGCATTTACTTTTCGTTCCTCTCCTTCTCATGTGTCATACCTCAGCGATCTGGGCGTGGATATCGTGGGACTCGCCAATAACCACTCTTATGACTACGGAGAAGTTTCTCTTCTGGACACGCTGGACACACTGAAAAAAGCCGGGATCCCCTATGTCGGAGCAGGTCGGAATATAGAAGAAGCCGCTTCGCCTGTCTATCTGGAAACGAACGGATTTACCATCGCCTATGTGGCAGCTTCCTGCGCAGAGCAATATATCTATACTCCTGAAGCCACAGAAAGCGCGCCCGGGATCCTTCTCTGTGTCGATGACACCCGTATTCTGAAATCGATACGCACAGCTGCCGAAAATGCGGATTATGTGATCGTCCTGCCGCACTGGGGCACGGAGCAGAGCACCTGGCTGCAGGACAAGCAGCGAGACAGTGCCCGCGCATATATCGATGCGGGTGCGGATGCCGTGATCGGAGCACATCCGCATATTCTGCAGGGAATCGAATATTATAACGGCAAACCGATCCTGTACAGCCTGGGCAACTTCTGGTTCGACAACTATGACATTGACACCATCGTCGCAGAGCTGCACTTTTCCGGAACGACCATGCGGGATGATCCATCTCTCGAGGGTACGACCCCGGAACTGATCGTCTACCCCGGTACACAGACCGGTTCTCACACCTATATTGCCGCCAGCGAAAGCTGGGAAGACCGGATCCTGCGCTATATAGAAACGATCTCTCAATACGGTATTCAGATCGACGAAAACCGGGTCGTTCATGAAATATCCGGTTAGCTTTTTGCCGTGATTTGCAGTGTATGCATAGATTTCAGCAAAATGAATAATCTGAAAATTAAAAGAAACACGGGCGTTTTGGGAATTGTTCACAAAACGCCCGTTCGTTATAATTTTTATGTCACCATGTTATTTCGACCGGTTTTTATGTGGATAATGTGGATAACTTCGTTGATAACTCTGCAAGGCGCGTCAAAATTGGCTTTGCGGATGTGGATAACTT
>CACZSZ010000116.1 GCA_902783945.1 uncultured Lachnospiraceae bacterium | reverse complement strand
CACGCCATAATCCGTCACGGCTTTTACGATCTCTTCCTCAGCAGCTTTCAGATAATACGAGTGAACAAAATAAACGTAAGACTCTTCAGCTATCCCCCGGAACAGGCTGCCGCCGTTCTGCAGATGCAGAGAATTCCATCCCATATGCGGGATCTTTAAACCCGGTGTGTCCGGGATACGCAGTACCTCCCCCGGCAGGATCCCGAGTCCTTCTATACCAGGACTTTCCTCGCTTCTCTCAAACAGAAGCTGCAGCCCCAGACAGATTCCCATCAGAGGAATATGCTTTGCTGCCGCCTCGCGGACTGCCTCGCTGAGACCACGGCGATTCAAATTTTCCATAGCTTCTCCGAAACTGCCGACACCCGGAAGCACCAGTTTTTCCGCAGTCATGATTTTTTCCGGATCCCCGGAAAGCATGACCTCTTCTCCGATAAACTGCAGTGCTTTTTCTATACTGCGGATATTGCCCGCTCCATAGTCAATAATCGTGATCAAATCTTATCTCCATGTTTTATACTGTCTTCTGCTGCCCGGCAGCGCTGAAAAAGCGCATCGCCAATCGCCGCTTTACAACAGATTGCGGCGGATGGTATAATGGCAGCCGATACGCAATCAGTATAATACACTTTTGTTCTGAATACAAACGCAACAAGTAATAGAAGAAGTACCTGAAATGAATACGAACACATCCGGGGACACTTCCCTGAAACTCCGTTCTACGATCTGCCTTCTGGCGGCAGCTCTGATCTGGGGCACAACCTTTGTCGCACAGAGCATTGCCACCGGTCTGCTTGCTCCCTATACCTACAATGCCTGCCGTTTTCTGCTGGGCTTTTTTGTCCTGCTTCCCGTGGCTGTCATCACAGGGCGGAGAGATCCGCTTTCTGTCAATTACCGCAGTATCACCCATCAGGAATCCGCTTCAGCATGGAAGCTTCTGCTTGCCGGCGGGATTTTCTGCGGTCTCTGCCTCTTTCTGGCAGGCAGTTTTCAGCAGACCGGGATTCAATACACCACGGCAGGAAAATCAGGATTCATCACCGCCCTGTACATCATACTGGTCCCTGTCATCGGCATCTTCCTAAAGCGCAAGTGTTCCCCTCTGATCGCACCGGCCGTGATACTGGCCGTGTTTGGATTCTATCTTCTCTGCATCAGGGAAGGGTTCTCGATCAACAAAGGAGATGCGATCACGCTTGGCTGTTCTTTCATGTTTGCACTGCATATTCTGTGCGTGGATCATTACTCACCTCTTGTCAATCCGATACAGCTTTCCTGTATGCAATTCCTGTTCGCCGGACTACTCTCTCTGATCCCTGCTTTTATATTTGAAACACTGGCATGGTCAGATATCCTGGCCTGCTGGATACCGATAGCTTATGCCGGTGTTCTTTCCAGCGGCATTGCCTACACCTTGCAGATTATCGGTCAGCGCGGACTTCATCCGGCAGTTGCCGCCCTTTTAATGAGTCTGGAATCGGTCATCTCTGTTCTTGCAGGCTGGCTGATCCTGGGTGATGTTCTGACAAGGAAAGAAGTCTTCGGTTGTGTACTGGTCTTCTGTGCCGTGATCCTGGCCCAGTTGCCGGTCGGGTCGCGTACCGTATCGGATCCCGCAGCAAACAGTCAGAGATAAAAAAGAGAGGACATTACCTCTCTTTTTCACTGCGGTCACAGACCTTATCTATTTTTCATGGCCGATCATTCGTCTTTCATGCGATTCAATACCATTTCATATCCGTCATTCCCATATGTCAGAGAACGGTTGACTCGGCTGATCGTGGCTGTAGAAGCACCTGTCTTTTTGGAAATCTCCAAATATGTTTTTTTGTCTCTCAGCATCCGCGCTACTTCAAAACGCTGGGAAAGAGACAACAGTTCATTGATCGTACATGCGTCTTCAAAAAAAGTATAGCATTCCTCAATTGTTTCCAATGTAAGAATTGCTTTGAACAGTTCATCTACAGCCTCAGTATGCAGCTTTTTACTCATGCCCGTCTCCTCTTTTCAGTCATTTGTACTCTCTGACTTTTCATTATGATTGATATAGAATCACCTGCCATCATGCAAGCATATAGCAGGTGTTTCTATAGATTTATCATAATGATACTGTAGCACAGTAAAACTTTACAGTCAAGAAATCAAATGAGAAAATTTCCTGTTTTGGCAATTCTTTTAGTCATTCATACTGAAATAATCATCTGCAGCGCGGATATCGGAATCCATCTGGTTTTTTAATTCCTCAATGGATGCAAATTTTTTCTCCGGCCGTCGGTAGCTCAGCAGCTCCACCCGTGCTTTCTGTCCATAAAGATCCAGTGAGCAATCAAACAGATATGTCTCGATCCCCATGGCATTTCCGCTTACAGTCGGCTTCACGCCGATATTGGAAACACCCTGATACCATTTACCTCCGACTCTGGTTCTTGAAATATACACGCCGTTCGGAGGCAGCATTTTTTCCGGATCCGGAACCTGGTTGATCGTCGGAAATCCGAGAGTATGTCCGAGATGCCGGCCGTGTACGATCACACCTGTCACAAAGTAGGGATATCCGAGCAATTCCCTCACCTTTTCAATGTTTCCGGCTTCCAGTTCTTCCCTGATATAGGTGCTGCTGATATCACGTCCTTCTCCGTAATCACCTCCGCGGTATTCTTTATCTTTTTCCTTTTCTATTATATCAAGGGTAAACTCGCCCCTGTCTTTATACTGTTTCAGAAACTCCGGTGTTCCTGCCCGATTCAGCCCAAAGCGGAAATCCGTACCCACAACAACAGCTTTTGCCTGCATTTTCCGGATCAGAATCTCTTCCACAAATGTGCCGGCTTCCATCGTCCGGATTTCTTCCGTAAACGGACATTCGATCAGAACATCGATATTCTGTTCACGCAGATAGGCAGCTCTTTCCTGATTGGTCATGAGCATTTTCGCCCTGCGGGCTCCCATCTGAACCTGCGGTGAAACAGAAAAGGTAAACACTGCCGCATCATAACCGCGGCGTCGGGCGATCTCATGAACACGTGTCAGCAATTTTCTGTGCCCGCGATGCACACCGTCAAATTTTCCCAGTGTCACAACACTCGGTTTTTCACTGATATAGTCGTCCAGTTTCGTAATATGCTTCATGAGGTCTTCATCCTTTTCTTTTCATGGCTCGTAAAAAAACAATTCCGGATAATATGCTTTTGTATCTGTTCTGTATTTATAGACTCCCATGAACCTCTGTTCCGAGTCATACACGCGCACTCTGCCTTCTCCGGCATCTCTGCATAAAAGCATCTCTTCAGGAATCATATTTCCGTTGTGAAGCAGTCTGTCATATTTTGAGTCCGTGCTCAGACCCGGCAATTCATAAAAAAACGAATCCGGTGTCAGCATGATTTCTGATAATTTTCCCGCTTCTGCTCTGGATTGAATCTCGTTCAGTGTCAATGCATCTTCAACAGCGAACCGGCCGACCCTTGTCCTTACAAGCTGTTCCATACAGCCGCCGCAGCCAAGGCGATTTCCTATATCGTGGCAGAGTGTCCGTATATAGGTTCCTTTTGAACAGGTAATACGCATCCTGACACGGGGCAGCTCACAGGAAAGGATTTCCAGTTCGTCGATCCGGATCCGGGACGGTTTTCTTTCGACGACAATCCCTTCTCTTGCCAGCTGATAAAGCCGCTTTCCGTTTTGCTTCTTTGCAGAATACATCGGAGGGATCTGATCCTGCTCTCCAAGAAACCCTGTCAGGCATTTCCGGATATCTTCTTCCGAGCAGGTTACCTCGTTTTCTTCCACAACCATTCCGGAGATATCCTGTGTATCCGTCTCCCGTCCCAGCAACAGGACGGTCTCATATGTCTTCGTACCGGATGCCAGTGTATCGACAAGCTTTGTTGCTTTCCCCAGACATACCGGAAGGACGCCGACCGCATCCGGATCCAGCGTCCCTGTATGTCCGATTTTTTTCTGATGCAGGATGCCCCGCAGCCTGGCTACAACATCATGCGATGTAAAACCGGTTTCTTTAAATACGTTTATGACTCCGCTGATCATACTCTGTCTTCTTGTTCCCGGGAATCATTCCAGATATTGTTTCAATTCTGCCGTGATTTTTTCCTGTGCTTCTTCCAGCGTCCCTTCAATATTGCATCCGGATGCCCGCACATGGCCGCCGCCGCCGAAAGCTCTGGCTATGCAGCTGACATCCACATGTTCTCTTGAACGCAGGCTGACTTTAAAAACGCCTTCGCGCAGCTCATATAAAAAGACAGCCACTTCTACTCCGATCGTGTTTCGCAGTTCACTCACGATCCCATCCATATCTTTTGCTTCGACCTGAAAGGCTTCCATATCTGACTGCAATGCGCTGCCGAAGATCACATGCCCGCCGAACATCCGCCGGCTTTCCAGCAGAACCTTTCCCAGCATCCGGTTTTGTCCGTAGCTTTTCTGAAAAAACGCACCATCGATGATCTCTGTGAACGGAATATGCTTTTCCATCAGTTTTGCAGCAACACGCATAGTCTGAGGTGATGTGGACGAATACTGGAATACGCCGGTATCTGTTACGATTCCGGTATACAGTGCAGCCGCACAATCTGCAGAGATCTTTTCCGGATCCAGAAATCCGTACAGAACTTCGCAGGCAGAGCTGACACCCGGTTCATTGTGGAACCATGTATATGTGCCTTTATTGGTTATATGATGATCGATACAAAGTGTTTTCCCGGCTGTATCCAGAAGAGGAGAAGCTGCCCCGATCCGCGATGTACTGCTGATATCCAGCAGGATCAGCAGATCGACCGGCGCTGGTTCACAGACATTCTTTGCCTCTTTGATCCCTTTTATAAAAGAGAACACATCCCGGTATGATTCCAGATATACTTCTGCCCGGATCCCGGGATAATTCTCACGCAGATACAGATACATGCCCATGCACGATCCGATACAGTCGCCGTCCGGATTTACATGTCCGGCAATTGCCACTGTTTTGATATCCCGAAGATATTCATCAATCTTCGCCATCCTGATCTCCCGTGTCTTTTTCCGCGGTGCGCTCCTGTTCCTCTCTGCTCAGCTCGTCGATCTTTCCGGACATATACATTGCGTAATCGAGCGACTCATCCAGAATAAAGAACAGCTCCGGTGTATTGCGCAGATTCAGACTCTTTGCCAGCATGTGCCGGAGAAATCCCTCCGAGCTCTTCAGCCCGGCCATGGTTTCTTCTTTCTTCTGTTCATCACCGTACACACTGATATATACCTTACATGTCTTAAGATCCGTAGCGACAATAGCCCTCGTTACTGTCGCCATCATATCTACCCGGGGATCTTTTACCTCACGGCTGATCAGCATGCTCAGTTCCTGGCGCACTGCCTCATTGATACGTGTATTTTTAATGCTGTTCTTCCGCAATTCTGTTCCTTTCTTTGAAAACCACGGGGTTCAGTTTCTCGGCACTTCCACCATCATGTAGGCTTCAACCTGATCCAGTTCATGCAAATCTCCGAACCCTTCAAAAACCAGACCGCACTCATAACCGGCCTTGACTTCTTTGACATCATCCTTGAAGCGCTTGAGGGAAGCCAGATTACCCTCAAAGATCTGCTTGCCGTCTCTTGAGATCCGGACCTTGCAGCCTCGCTGAATGACCCCATCCAGGATATAACTTCCCGCGATCGTCCCAACACCGGAAGCCTTGAAGAGCTGACGGACCTCCGCGTGACCAATGACTTTTTCTTCATAGATCGGCTCGAGCATCCCCTTCATAGCTGCTTCGATATCGTCGATGACCTGATAAATGACATCGTACAGGCGGACATCTATCTTTTCCTGTTCCGCCAGCGTTCTGGCAACAGCATCCGGCCGGACATTGAAGCCGATCACAATCGCATTTGAAGCTGCTGCAAGCGTAATATCTGACTCGCTGATCGCACCGACACCGCTGTGGATGATCCGTACCAGGACCTCATCGTTGGAAAGCTTCAGCAGGGACTGCTTGAGTGCTTCCAGAGAGCCTTGCACATCGGCTTTGACGACCAGTTCCAGTTCTTTGAGTGTACCTTCCTGAAGCTGTCCGAACAGCGCATCCAGAGACATTCTGGACTTCGTCTCCTCCAGCATCTTGTTCCGGCCTTCTGTAACGAAAGTTGCCGCAAAATCTTTTGCTTCTTTGTCGCTGTCAAGTGCCACCAGGATCTCGCCGGCATTCGGCACATCATTCAGACCCAGTACCTCGACAGGTGTGGACGGACGTGCTTCTTTGACACGCTTGCCGTTCTCGTCCATCATGGCACGAACCTTACCGGATGCCGCACCGCAGGCGATATAGTCACCGACTTTCAAAGTTCCCTTCTGTACCAGAATGTTAGCGACCGGACCTTTACCTTTATCCAGCTTTGCTTCAAGCACAAGACCTCTGGCCTTCCGCTTCGGATTGGCTTTCAGTTCCATAATATCAGCTGTCAGGAGCACTGTCTCCAGCAGATCGTCGATACCTTCTTTTGTCTTTGCGGAAACCGGCACGAATTCCGTGCTCCCGCCCCAGTCTACCGGAACCAGT
>CACZSZ010000115.1 GCA_902783945.1 uncultured Lachnospiraceae bacterium | reverse complement strand
AGAAAAGTTCTTTCTGCATAACATTCAGCAAAGCTGAATAGTTACCTTTCTGCGCAAGCAAAGCAGGTATGGAAATAAGACCGCAGATCGCTGTGGTCTTTTTTTTCCATTACGGTAACTGTTCTGAATAGTAACCCAGTATATGGAAGAGGAACTCAGATGGAGTATTCCGAAAGTCTGAAAAAAAACCGTGATTTTCAGCAGGTGTACCGGAAAGGATCATCAGCTGCATCGCGGCAGTTTGTCATGTATGTGCTGGAAAATGGTACAGAAAAAAACAGGCTCGGAATCTCTGTCAGTAAAAAAGTCGGCAACAGTGTTGTCCGGCATCGTGTGACCAGACTGGTCAGAGAAGGATACCGTCTGCAGGAACAGCAGTTTCTGCGGGGATGGGATATAGTAGTGATCGCCAGGACCCCGGCAGCACAGTGTACACAGGAAGAAGCAAAGGAAAATCTGAGATATCTGGGGAAAAAGCTGCATATCCGGGAGGCAGTCTGAAATGAAAAAAATACTGATCACGGGAATCAGGGGATACCAGAAATATCTTTCTCCGCTGAAAACTGTACACTGTCCCTATACGCCTACCTGTTCACAATATGCACTGGAGGCGATCCAGAAACACGGTGCTGCAAAAGGAAGTCTGCTGGCGACATGGAGAATTCTGCGGTGCAACCCGCTGTCACACGGCGGATATGACCCTGTACCGTAAGAATTTCTGTTTTTATTCCGGGAGGAATTATCATTGGAATTATTATTAAGTAAATCAGCTATGCCGATCCTGCGCTATGTCGCTATTTTGCTCGGCTGGCTGATGAATGGAATCTATGAAGTACTAAACAAGATCGGTCTGCCGAATGTCGGATTGTCGATCGTCGTCTTCACGATCATCGTATATGTGATCATGACGCCGGTTCAGTATAAGACGCAGAGAAGTTCCAAAATCATGGCGGCTTTAAATCCGGAGCTGCAGAAAATCCAGAAAAAATATCAGGGAAAACGTGATCAGTATTCCATGCAGAAAATGCAGGAAGAAACACAGGCGCTGTACGCAAAGTACGGTGTGTCTATGACAGGAAGCTGCCTGCCCATGCTGATCCAGCTCCCTCTGCTGCTCTCCGTGTATCAGGTCATTCTTTATATTCCGGGCTATATCAACAAAATCCGTGAAATATTTGAAGGTCTTGCCGGAAAAATCATGGCGATCGACGGAGCACCGGAACTGATCGCGCAATTTGCTTCAGAAAACAAGGTCAGAGTACGTCTCGGTGACACGGTATCATTGGAAAAAGTCATTGATTTTCTGTATGCACTGAAACCTGCCCAGTGGCTGAAGCTGGAAGATATGAGTCAGTTTGCCACTCTGAAAAGCGATATGATAGAGACGGCGGCCAGGAGTGCAAAAGTCAATTATTTCCTGGGTATCAATATTTCGGAGTCCCCGTGGGATGCCATAAAGACCGGATTTGACAGTATTAAGGGAGGAAACGCCACGGTGATCATCGTGATCGCCATGATCGTCGGTGTCCTGATCCCAATCCTGGCCTGGTTCACACAGTGGCTGAACTACAAGCTGATGCCTCAGCAGACGCCTTCAGGGGAAGGCGGAAATCTGGGAAATTCGATGCAGACCATGAACACGGTCATGCCGATCTTCTCCGCCTTTATCTGTCTGACATTGAGCATGGGTGTCGGTATTTACTGGATCATCGGTGCTGTCATACGATGTGTGCAGCAGGTTGTGATCAACCGGAAGATAGGTAAAATCGATATTGAAGCCATTCAGGCTGAGGCAAAAGAGAAAGGTATAGAACCGCCGAAACGTACCCGCAGGCCGTCTTCCGCTTCTCCGGCACAGAGTCTGGAACAGAAAGCGGCTCGTTCGTATACGGATCCTCATGGAAGCCGTGCGAGAAACATCCAGAATACGGAACAGTACTATACAGAATCTTCCGATATTCCGGCAAACAGCATTACGGCAAAAGCCAATATGGTACGTTCATTTGACGCTAAAAACGCGGCGGCAAAAAAGAATTCAGGAAAGAAAAAGTAAGGCGTTGTAATAAAGGAGATAAACCATGGAGTTTTTGGAAGTATCCGCAAAAACTGTGGATGAAGCCATTACAAAAGCGTGTATAGATCTTGGTCAGTCCAGCGACCAGCTGGAAATCCAGGTGATCAGTGAAGGAAGCGCCGGATTTCTAGGGATCGGCAGCAAACCGGCAGTGATCCAGGTCCGTAAAAAAGAAGTGGAAAAACCGGCGGAAGAAAAACCGGCGGAACCGGTGAAAACAGAAGAGCCGGCTGAGCCGGAAGAAGCGGCAAAAAAAGTACCGGAAAAAACATATCAGAATAAGGAACAGAATAAAGAACAGAAGAAGGAACAGCCTGAAACAGAAGAAGCACCGGTGTTTCAGGAGAAAAAGGAAGAGATTCCCGAGCGGACATCGGAAGAGATCGTTATGATGAAGGCAGCAGCTTCCCAGTTTTTGGAAAGTGTCTTCAAAGCTATGGATCTGCCGGTGGATATTACGATGAATTATGAACAGGAGACAGGGTCTCTGAACATCGATTTTGCAGGAGAAGATATGGGTATTCTGATCGGAAAACGTGGTCAGACACTGGATTCTCTGCAGTATCTGGTCAGTCTTGTTGTAAACAAAGACCAGAAATACTATGTACGCGTAAAGCTTGATACGGAAGATTACCGCAAGCGCCGCAAAGATACACTGGAAAATCTTGCAAAGAATATTGCGTCCAAGGTACGGCGCACACAGAAACCGGTATCGCTGGAAGCTATGAACCCGTATGAGCGCCGGATCATTCATTCTGCTCTGCAGGGGAATCGTTCCGTAGAAACGTACAGTGAAGGCAATGAGCCATACAGACATGTGGTTGTTGTACCAAAAAAGAATCGATAACGTATGAATACATTTTATCAGGACACGATCGCTGCGATCTCGACGGCCTCTGCGCCTTCCGGGATCGGCATCGTGCGGATCAGCGGGAAAGAGGCTATCCCGGCTGCGGACAGTATATTCCGTGCGGCAAACGGGAAGTCTCTCTCCGAAGCGGACAGTCATACGCTGCAGTACGGGCACATCGAAGCGGAAGGAAAACTTCTGGACGAGGTGCTCGTTTCTGTATTCCGTGCTCCGCGTACATATACAAAAGAAGATATTGTTGAGATCAACTGCCACGGAGGTACTCTGGTCCTGCGCAGTGTTCTGGAAGCAGTGCTGAAAACCGGTGTCCGCATGGCGGAACCCGGGGAGTTCACGAAAAGAGCATTCCTGAACGGCAGGATCGATCTGACCCAGGCGGAAGCAGTCATGGATCTGATCGGCAGTGAGAACCGGATCGCGGCGGAAAGCGCACTCTCCCATCTCGGCGGAAAAATGCGCAGAAAGATCGTATCCCTGCGGGAGACACTTCTGTATGAAATGGCTTATATTGAAGCAGCTTTGGATGACCCCGAACACTATGATCTGACCGGTTACGGACCGGAATTAAAGAAAAAGCTGCAGACGATCCGCACCGGGATCAGAAAACTTCTGGATACGGCAGAAGAAGGACGAATGGTAAAAGAAGGCATTGCGACGGTAATACTGGGACAGCCGAATGTAGGAAAATCTACTCTGCTGAATCTGGTCAGCGGTGAAGAAAGAGCCATTGTCACGGACATTGCCGGTACGACCAGAGATATTCTGGAAGAACATGTCATGTTAAACGGAATACCTCTTCGTATCATGGATACGGCCGGCCTCCGGGAAACCGGTGATAAAATCGAACAGATCGGTGTTGAGCGGGCCAAGGCCTGCGCGGATACAGCGGATCTGATCCTGTATCTGATCGACGGTACGAGGCCGCTTTCGGATACAGACCGGAAGAATCTGCAGGAACTGTGCGGAAAAAAGGTGATCCTGATCCGAAATAAAACGGATCTGCAGGAAGGGGTTTCTGATGAAGAACTCCGTACCCTTCTGCCGTATGCACCCTATGTAAGATTATCGGCATCAGAAGGCTCAGGACTGGAGGAACTCTCTGAAAAGATCCGGGATCTGTTTCTGAGTGGGGAAGTCAGGCAGGGAGAATCAGTTTACATAACTAATATCAGACATAAAGAAGCACTCTCCGATGCAGAGGTAAGCCTTGCCTATACACTGCAGGCGATCGAGGACGGGATGCCGGAAGATCTGTATACGGTCGACATGATGGATGCATACACGGCCCTCGGAAGGATCATCGGGGAAGATGTAGATGAAGATCTGGTCAACGAGATTTTTGAAAAGTTTTGCATGGGAAAATAAGGAACCATATTTTAATATGACTTTACGGGAATGGAATTATGATGTAGTTGTGATCGGGGCAGGACATGCAGGGTGTGAGGCAGCACTGGCAGCTGCCCGGCTTGGTCTGGAGACCATT
Source organism: uncultured Lachnospiraceae bacterium (assembly GCA_902783945.1). Classification (GTDB taxonomy): domain Bacteria; phylum Bacillota; class Clostridia; order Lachnospirales; family Lachnospiraceae; genus Bilifractor. Next base: position 2,670 of record CACZSZ010000115.1, on the reverse strand, counting down.
GTTTTTACGGTCAGTGTGGACAGCATTGCCCTGATGCCCTGCAATCCGAATATCGGAGGCACATCCAAGGGCCATCTGGTGCGGGAAGTGGACGCATTGGGCGGCGAGATGGGTAAAAATATCGATGCGACCTTTATACAGTCTAAGATGCTCAACCGGTCAAAGGGGCCGGCTGTACACTCTCTCCGCGCGCAGGCGGACAAGAGTGCCTACAGCCACCGTATGCGCCATGTTATGGAGGAACAGGAACATCTGACGATCCGGCAGGCAGAGGTATCTGAAATACTTGTAGAGAACGGAGTCTGTGCTGGTGTAAAAACTCTGTCCGGAGCAGTATACCGTGCAAAATCCGTAATCTTATGCAGCGGGGTCTACCTGAATGCACGCTGCCTTTTTGGAAATGTTGTGAATCCCACAGGGCCGAACGGACTGCAGGCAGCGACACACCTGACAGATTCCCTGATACAGAATGGTATCGAGGTACGGCGCTTTAAGACCGGAACACCGGCCCGGATCGACGGCAGAACGATCGATTACTCCAAGATGACAGAACAAAAGGGAGATGTTCCCGTTGTCCCCTTTTCTTTTTCGACAGATCCTGAAGATGTACAGATCGAACAGGTTTCCTGCTGGCTCACACATACCAATGAAACATGTCACCGGATCATAAGGGAAAACCTTGACCGGTCACCTCTGTTTTCCGGCATGATCCACGGAACGGGACCCCGGTATTGCCCATCCATCGAAGATAAAGTTGTAAAATTTGCGGAAAAGGAAAGTCATCACGTCTTTATTGAGCCGGAAGGACGATATACCCATGAAATGTATATAGACGGCATGTCCAGTTCTATGCCGGAGGATGTCCAGGAAGCTATGTACAGGGCGGTTCCCGGATTGGAAAATGCAAAAATCGTGCGGAATGCCTACGCCATAGAATATGACTGTATCAATGCCGTACAATTGAAAGCAAGTCTGGAATTTAAAAATATTCCGGGACTGTTTTCTGCGGGACAGGCAAACGGCAGTTCGGGATATGAAGAGGCAGCTGCCCAGGGACTGATCGCAGGAATCAATGCCGCCATGAAAATACAGGGAAAAGAGCCGCTGATACTGGATCGCTCGGAAGCGTATATAGGTGTTCTTATTGATGATCTTGTGACTAAAGAAACCATGGAACCTTACCGCATGATGACAAGCCGTGCAGAATACCGTCTTCTGCTGCGCCAGGATAACGCAGATCTGCGGCTGCGCAAATATGGATATCAGGCGGGACTTATAACGGAAAAAGAATATCAGATGACGCTGGAAAAGCGAAGACAGATCGAGTCAGAAACGGAACGTATGGAGAAAACATATGTCGGAAATTCAGACACGGTTCAAAATATACTGCAGGCATATGGCACAACCGAACTGAAAAGTGGATGCTCCCTGGCAGATCTGATACGAAGACCCGAACTGGATTACAATAAGATTGCGGAACTGGATCCGGAAAGACCGGATCTGCCGCGGCCGGTCGGGGAACAGGTTAATATTCAGATCAAATATGAGGGATATATTAAGAGACAGATACGTCAGGTAGAACAATTCAGAAAAAAAGAGTCCCGTCATATACCTGAAAATCTGAACTACGAAGAGGTTCCAAGCCTCCGTATCGAAGCGCGTCAGAAACTGATCCGGTTCCGGCCGGACAATATCGGACAGGCATCCAGAATTTCCGGAGTTTCTCCGGCAGATATTTCCGTCCTGCTTGTATATCTGGATGCTATGGGGAGAAAAAGCGAACAATAATGTTTCACGTGAAACACTCCTGCCATTCGTATATGTATTTAAACCGGATAGTAATCTGAAACAAGGAAAGGATACGGTTTGGATAATAAAATTGTTTTGCCGGAAGATGCCTTAAAAAAACTGAGTGATACACTGTCCAAAGTGGATATTGTATTATCTCCGGAACAAATGGAGAAACTTCTCTCCTATTATGAACTGCTGGTTGAACGCAACAGGGTCATGAACCTTACGGCAATAACGGAATTTGATGAAGTGGCTGTCAGGCATTATGCAGACAGCCTGATCCCTCTATCGATTGACGGGATCTCAGAAATGTTTTCAAATCCGGAAGGAACTATACTGGATCTGGGAACGGGCGCGGGATTTCCCGGACTTCCTCTGGCAATTGCATTGCCGGATGTCCAGGTCACGCTGGCAGATGCTCTTCAGAAAAGAACGAATTTTCTTGAAGAAGTAAAAAATGCATTGAGCCTGGACAATGTAACGATTGTAAACGGACGCGCGGAAGAACTCGGAAGAATACCGGAATACAGAGAATCTTTTGATATCGTTGTTTCCCGGGCGGTTGCGGAATATCGAGTTTTGTGTGAATACTGTCTTCCGTTCGTAAAAGTAAACGGTATATTTGCTGCGTGGAAAGGACCTGCTGCGCCAGAAGAAATCAAAAATGCAGAAAAAGCATTAGATATACTGGGTGGAAACAATCCGGAAATCAAAAAGTACATTTTACCGGATACGGCTGAAACCCGTGTTGTTGTGATTACAAACAAAAGAGAGTCAACAGCAGAAAAATATCCGCGCAGAGCCGGAATCCCCTCTAAAAGGCCTCTGTAGATTCTATTATTGATCTATATCATATCCATGTTTCACGTGAAACAATTT